>CAYFKX010000023.1:9113-9378 GCA_964343545.1 uncultured Bifidobacteriaceae bacterium
GCTGTCGAGGAGTCGACACCGACGGATCAGGAAACCCGCGACGCTGACATGAACCCACTTGAGGAGTTGCGTGGTGCGCGCGGGCTGCGTCACGGGCTGGGTATGCCTGTCTACCGGCTCGTCGTCATCACCAGCCTGGTCCAGGGTTTCGTGCTGTTCGGACTTCGCAATGCGCTGGTCCCCTTGTTCGCTGACCACCAGCTGTCCTCGGTCAGGCTATCGTCCTACGCCTTCGGGCTCGGGGCGTTGACCAACGCCACCTTGC
>CAYFKX010000024.1:0-9307 GCA_964343545.1 uncultured Bifidobacteriaceae bacterium
AATCGCCACCATCCCTGGGTGGCGCCGGCTTCGACGGCCACGCGGGCGCGCACCGATCGGGGCAACACCTCGTCTTGATAGTCCTGTGACTGCTCGTCGAACCACTCGATACAGGGCATCGACACCACGCGCGCCTGCACGGACTCCTCTGCCAACACATCGGCGGCCGCCAGCGCCACGGCGACTTCGGATCCCGTGGCAATGAGGATGACATCAGGTGCGTCGTCACTTTCGCGACGAAGGATGTAGCCGCCTCGACGCGCGGCAAGTGTGGGACCGTCGCCGAGCACTGGTACCGGCTGTCGGGTTAAGACCAGTCCTGCCGGCTGGTTGCGCCGCAGTGCCTCAAGCAACACGACCGAGGTCTCGTTGGGGTCAGCTGGACGGATGACCGAGAAATCCGGGATTGCCCGCAGTGACCACAAATGCTCTACTGGCTGGTGGGTTGGGCCGTCCTCGCCCAGACCGATGCTGTCGTGAGTCCACACAAACAGGCTTCGTGTCTGCATGAGAGCGGCCAACCTGACCGCCCCGCGCATGTAGTCGCTGAACACTAAGAACGTGCCCGCGAACGGGCGGGATAGGCCGTCGAGTGCGATGCCGTTGGTGATGGCACCCATCGCGTGCTCGCGGACACCGAAGTGGATGACTCGACCGTTGACGACCCCATCGGAGAACCCTGAACCGGTCGGCAGGAAGGAACCACCATCGTGAATCGTGGTGTTGTTGCTCTCAGCAAGATCGGCGCTGCCACCCCACAACTCCGGCAAGTGGTCAGCCAGTGCGTTGAGCGCGACACCGAAAGCGGCCCGAGTTGCCACAGGCTTTTCTGGTCCAAATGTCGGCAGTACTCGGTCGATGTCCAGTGGCAGTTCTTGGGTGTGCAAGCGCTCGAGCAGGCGGGCACCATCTGGGTTGGAGTCCACCCAGCGCTGATAGGCGACAGACCATGCGTCGTTTAGTGCCCCGCCGCGTTCGGCTACCTGGTACGTGTGACTCAACACCTGCGGGTCGACCGCAAAACTTTCAGCGGGGTCGAACCCGAGCAATTGCTTGGTAGCAGCTACCTCTTCTGCTCCCAAGGCCGAGCCGTGTGACTTCGCGGTATTGCGCAGGTTTGGCGCTGGCCAGGCGATGACCGACTTCAGAACGACCAACGTGGGGCGATTCTGCGTCGCGGCCGCCTCAGTCAGTGCCGCGTGTAGTGCTGGTACGTCAACCGATCCGTCGGCGCTGTGCTCAACGGTGATGGTGTGCCAACCGTAAGCGCGGTAGCGGGCGGCCACGTCTTCGTCGAACGCGCGGTGCGTGTCACCTTCGATGGAGATGCGGTTGGCGTCGTAGATGACCACGAGGTTGTCAAGCCGTTGCGTACCGGCCAAAGAACTCGCCTCACCGCTGATGCCCTCTTCGAGGTCGCCGTCGGACGCCAACACCCAGACGCGGAAGTCGAAGGGGCTGTCCCCGGCGGGGGCTTGCGGGTCGAGGTTGTAGCGCCAGAATCGTTGCGACATCGCCATGCCCACTGCAGTGGCGACACCTTGGCCCAGGGGACCAGTGGTGGTCTCGACGCCGACGGTGTGCCCGTACTCAGGGTGGCCAGGGGTGGCGCTGTCAGCGGTGCGGAACGACATCAGGTCATCGAGAGTGAGTTCGTAGCCGCTGAGGAAGAGCTGGATGTACAACGTCAGGCTGGAGTGTCCGCACGACAGCACGAATCGGTCGCGACCGAGCCACATGGGGTCGTTGGGGTCGTGACGCAGATGATGCTGGAACAGTAAGTAGGCCGCAGGAGCGAGTGCCATCGCAGTGCCCGGATGGCCGTTGCCTACCTTCTGCACGGCGTCCATCGCGAGCACTCGGGCGGTCGAAACCGCGGCATCATCGAGAGGTGTCCAGGTCAACTCAGCCACGCGCGGGAGCCTAGTGCGCGCACCGACCGTAGACTCGCTGCGTGACCGTGAGCCCGGGCGTCGTTGCGCCTGTTCCAAGCCGCGAGTCAGCCCGCCGGGCACGATGGCAGGACTATCTAGCCTTGACCAAGCCCCGCATCATCGAGCTGCTGTTGGTCACCACTGTGCCAGTCATGTTCGCAGCCGCGGGCGGGTCCGTCGCCATCGACACGCTCATCGCGACCGTACTCGGCGGCGCGTTGGCAGCCGGCGGAGCTAACGCCCTCAACTGCGCGCTTGACCACGACATCGACGCGCACATGCAGCGCACGGCCCACCGAGCGACCGCCACGGGTCTGGTGTCGCCATCGCGGGCTGCTGCGTTCGGCGGCGCCCTCGCACTCACAAGCGTGGTTCTGCTGGCTTGGGCCGTGAACCTCCTGAGCGCGGCACTGGCTGCAGCCGCGGTGCTCGCGTACGTGGGCGGCTACACGATGCTGCTCAAGCGTCGCACCCCGTCCAACATCGTCTGGGGTGGCATCGCCGGGTGTTTCCCAGTACTCATCGGGTGGTCCGCGGTCACCGGCTCGCTGTCATGGGCGGCCATTGCTTTGTTTCTTGTCGTGTTCTTCTGGACGCCACCGCACTACTGGCCGTTGAGTATCAAATACCGCGAGGACTACGCAAACGCCAGCGTTCCCATGCTCGGTGCTGTCGCAGAAGCGCCCGTGGTGTGCGCACGCATCATCAACTACACCTGGGCAACGGTCGTGTGTTCAGTTGCCTACGGCGTGCTCGCCGGGGCTGGCCTGGTGTACGGCTTGACCGCGCTGGTTGCCGGCACGTGGTTCCTATGGGAGGCATACCGCCTGCAGCGCAATCTTGAACCGTCGCAGTCGGCGATGCGCCTATTCCACGTATCAATCAGCTACCTCACGGTTCTCTTTCTGGCCGTGGGTTTCGATCCGTTCTTCGGCTAAACGTCTGCGATCGCTGCAGAGCGAACACGCGCCGTTGCCACGATCCGAATCACGCCAGCCCAGATGAGCACCGCGCCGGTCACGTGGCCTGCAACCAACGCGATGGGTAAGCCCAACTGCGATTGGGTGTAGCCGAGCGCACCTTGCAGGACGAGAAGCACCAACAGTCGTGTGTACAGCGTGGTCATGAACGCTGCTTGGTTGGCACGGGCCTGACGTAACCCGAGGAAAGCCAAGACAATCAGCATCCATGCCGCGCTGCTGTGCAGCACAGTCGCTAGCAACGGGTGAATGGGCAAGCGGGCAACCACGTCGACATCGCCCGCATGTGGGCCGCTGCCGGTTACCACCACTCCGAGCACGGTGACCACCGCGGCACTGCTTGCAAGCATCCTGATGTGAGCGGTGCCTGGCAGCCAGGACGGCGTCATGGGGTCGTGGCGCTGCAGGACAACCACGTAGTGCTGCGCGAGCGCGATAACTGCGGTGCTGACCAAGAAGTGCGCTGAGACCCACCACGGGCTCAGTCCGGTGAGCACTGTCAATCCGCCAACGACGGCTTGCGCGACGGTACCGATGAGGGAACTGGCAGCGAGTAGTCGCAGTCGCCACTGTCGCCGTTGCTCTGCCTGCCGCAGGTAACGCCAGCCCGTGATCAGCGCTGCGACCGCGGTCGCAGCGACGACGAAGGTCAGAAGTCGGTTGCCAAACTCGATCCACGCGTGTTCGCGGGTGGCGGGGTGGGGGACTGGGGTGTACGAGCCGGGCATGCATTCGGGCCAGGTAGGGCACCCCAGACCAGAACCGGTCAGCCGGACCAGTGCGCCGGTGACCACGATGCCCATCTGCGCAACCAGCGACGCCCAAGCCGCCCAGATGGCCCACTGACGAGTTTTGCTGAGATCTTCAGGCCTGGCAGCGGGCTGCCGGGTAGGTACGGCTGTCGCACCATTGGTGTCACGAGGGGGCAATCCCGACATGACGGCGACTGTAGCGACCCCTCAGCGTGCGCGCAGGGGCCATTTATGAAACACTGCGGTTATGGAATTAGCGGCCGGTGTTTCGGCGAGCGGCACGGCGACTAGTGCGGTCAGCGACGCTGCTGCCCGGGTCGCAGCCTCGCTGCTGGCCATGGGCCCGGCAACGGCACAAGCCCTCGCTACGCACCTGAGCACAACCACCGTCGCGGTAGGACGTCACCTAGACCATCTCGAAGCCGCAGGCTGGGTGTGCGCCAGTGAGCATGCCCCATACGGTCCCGGCGCAGTCGTCCGCCAATTGCGGGGCCGAGGTCGGCCCGCGCGGGTGTGGAGCCTGACCGCCGTGGGCCGACGCGGAGTCGCTGGCCCAGAGAGCGTGACCGAGGAGTTCGCCGCTGCGGCCGTAGCGTTTCTGGACGCACGCGCAGGGACAGAGGCCGTCGCAGAGTTCGCTCGTAGCCACGCAGATCGTTGTGCGCAGCAGTGGCGTCAAGCCGAGGTCCACGATGTTGAGTCACTGGCCCAGGCCATGACTGCGCAGGGGTACGCAGCGGTCACGACCGCCCTGCCAGAAGCTGGCGCTGTCCAGTTGTGCCAACACAACTGTCCGATCGAAACGGTTGCGCGCGCGCATCCAGAGTTCTGCGAGGCCGAGACCAAGGCCATCTCGAACGTGCTCGGCCGCAACGTCGTGCGCCTGTCCACGATCAGCGGAGGCGGGCACATCTGCACCACGCTCGTGCCGCCGGCGGTGGTCGGCGCCCCCGGACTTGCCACTCATGCGCCCCGAGACGCAGGCGCAGCCAACGTGACCGAACTTGCACAGCACCGTGACACCACATCTGATGAAGGGACACACTGATGACCACCGCTGAGGAACTCGCTGTCGCCGACCGATACGAGTACGGCTGGGCCGACTCCGATGTCGCCGGCGCTGCGGCACAACGGGGTCTGAGTGAGGAAGTTGTGCGCAACATCAGCGCGCTCAAGAACGAGCCGCAGTGGATGCTTGAGTTGCGACTCAAGGGCCTTCGGTTGTTCGACAAGAAGCCGATGCCGAACTGGGGTTCGGACTTGGGTGGTATCAACTTCGACACCATCAAGTACTTCGTCCGCTCCACGGAGAAGCAGGCAAACAGCTGGGAGGACTTGCCCGAGGACATCCGCAATACCTACGACAAGTTGGGCATTCCGGAGGCTGAAAAGAAGCGCCTCGTGGCGGGTGTGGCCGCGCAGTACGAGAGCGAGGTCGTCTACCACGCCATCCGTGAAGACCTCGAGCAGCAGGGTGTCATCTTCGTCGACACCGACACCGGCTTGAAGGAGTACCCAGAGCTGTTCCAGGAGTACTTCGGCAGTGTCATCCCCGTCGGCGACAACAAGTTCGCTGCCCTGAACACGGCGGTGTGGTCGGGTGGCTCGTTCATTTACGTGCCCAAGGGCGTCAAGGTCGACATCCCGTTGCAGGCCTACTTCCGAATCAACACAGAAAACATGGGTCAGTTCGAGCGCACACTGATCATCGTCGACGAGGACGCCTATGTGCACTACGTCGAAGGCTGCACCGCCCCCATCTACTCCTCAGACTCACTGCACTCCGCGGTGGTCGAGATCATCGTGAAGAAGGGCGCGCGTTGCCGCTACACCACCATCCAGAACTGGTCGAACAATGTGTACAACCTCGTGACCAAACGCGCGGTCGCCCATGAGGGTGCCACCATGGAGTGGATCGACGGGAACATCGGCTCTAAGGTGACGATGAAGTACCCGGCGGTGTGGCTGGTGGGCGAGCACGCACGGGGGGAGACCCTGTCCATCGCTTTCGCTGGCGAGGGGCAGCACCAAGATGCTGGCGCAAAGATGGTCCACGCCGCCCCGAACACTTCCAGCAGCGTCATCAGCAAGTCGGTGGCACGCAACGGCGGTCGCACCTCCTACCGCGGCCTGGTGCAGGTACAAGAAGGTTGCAGCGGCTCCAAGTCCACCGTGAAGTGCGATGCGCTGCTGGTTGACGATATCTCGCGCTCGGACACCTACCCGTACGTCGACGTGCGCGATGACGATGTGTCGATGGGGCACGAAGCCTCAGTTTCCAAAGTGTCTGAAGACCAATTGTTCTACCTGATGTCTCGCGGCATCGAAGAGGACGAGGCGATGGCAATGATCGTGCGCGGCTTTGTCGAGCCGATCGCTCGCGAGTTGCCCATGGAGTACGCGCTCGAACTCAACCGCCTCATCGCGCTGCAGATGGAAGGGGCGGTTGGCTGATGACTGCTGTGGCCGAGCACTCGCACGCAGTGCCCACGAACTTGACTAGCGGCACTCGGTCGTTCGACCCTGCCGACTTTGAGGCGCTGTCTGCGTTGCAGGAACAGTGGCGGTTCACCCCCGTGGCCAAGATCGCGTCACTGGAAGACGGTGACGCAGCCGCGCCCATCATCAACATCAAGGCCTCCGACGGTGTCGCCCTGACCAGCGGCACCGACACCGGCGTCTTTGTGCCCGGGGACCGAATCGCGGCACTCACTTGGGCCAACAGCCCTGTTGCAAGCATCGTGGACGTCCCCGCCGAAGCTGACGCCACCATATCCATCACGGTCACAACGGAAGCCGGGCAACCGCAATTCGCCCGGCTGCTGCTTCGCACTGGCCTGCACAGTCGCGTCAAGGTCGACTTGGCGATTCTCGGCGACGGTCACGCAAGTCTCATCATCGAAACTGTGCAGGCGGCGAACTCGCACCTGACCTTCACCGACCTCAACGACCTCGCTGAGGATGCAACCGTGGTGCTCTACCTGCCGTCGTCGCTGGAGCGCGATGCGGTTCTGCGTTCGCATGTGCTGACCGTCTCCGGCGGGCTGGTGCGAGTGTTGCCCACGGTGGACTACCGCGGCCCTGGCGCAGATGCAGAGTTGAACGGCGCGTTCATCGCCGGACCTGGTCACCACATCGAGCACCGCTGCCTCGCAGACCACCAGGTGGCCAACTGTCGCAGCCAGGTGACCTACAAGGGTGTGCTCGGCGGCACCGACGCGGCGCCAGCCCGCACGGTCTGGATCGGCGATGTCCTGATTCACGCTGCCGCCACCGGGACCGACACCTATGAGATGAACCGCAACCTGGTGCTCAACGACCACGCGCGTGCGGACTCCGTGCCCAATTTGGAAATCGAGACCGGGGACATTGCGGGCGCCGGGCACGCATCGGCCACCGGCCGACTCGACGACGAGCAAGTGTTCTATCTGCAGTCGCGCGGCATCGACGCGACTACGGCTAAGTCGCTCATCGTGCGCGGCTTCTTTGAGGACCTGCTGGCCGCGGTCCCGAACGAGGACGCAGTGGCCCGAGTCCGCGAGCGCCTTGCGGAGGTGCTCGCATGAGCGAGTGGACAGTGGTGGGCGCCCTCGCTGACTTCGCCGCCGGCACAGCCACGCGGGTCGTCATTGGGCAAACGCCCGTGGCAGTCGTGGCTACGCCAGAAGGTCTATTCGCGGTCTCCGATGTGTGCAGCCACGCCGAAGTGTCCTTGTCGGAGGGCGAGGTCGACGACTGCGCGATTGAGTGCTGGCTGCACGGTTCGCGTTTCGACCTGAAGACCGGCGCCCCGAGCGGACCGCCGGCTACCGCCGCCATCGCCACGTACGACATCGCAATCAGCGATGACCCGAATCCAGTTGTGTCCGTCCGCCTGAGTGCCTGAGCTGTCGCAAAACCAAGGAGAAATCATGTCTGTGCTCGAGATTCGCAACCTGCACGTCGCAGTCACCTCTGATCAGGGGGATCGCGAGATCCTGCGCGGTGTCGACCTCACCATCAATTCCGGGCAGATCCACGCCATCATGGGGCCAAACGGTTCCGGCAAGTCCACCCTCGCCTACTCCATTGCCGGGCACCCGAAATACACAGTGACCGATGGCGAGGTGCTGCTCGACGGTGTGAACGTGCTTGAGATGTCGGTTGACGAGCGTGCCCGGGCCGGACTGTTCCTGGCGATGCAGTACCCCGTCGAGGTGCCAGGGGTTTCGGTGAGCAACTTCCTGCGCACTGCCGCTACTGCCACCCGCGGTGAGGCGCCTCGGGTGCGTGACTGGGTGGGGGAACTGAACACCGCGATGGCTGACCTGAGCATGGACTCAGGTTTCGCCCAGCGCAATGTCAACGAGGGATTCTCCGGCGGCGAGAAGAAGCGACACGAGATCCTGCAAATGAAGTTGCTCAAGCCCAAGTTCGCCGTCCTCGACGAGACGGACTCAGGGCTCGATGTGGACGCACTGAAGGTCGTCAGTGAGGGGGTCAACGCCATCGCCTCCAGCACGGACGTGGGCGTCCTGCTCATCACCCACTACACGCGCATCCTGCGTTACGTGAAGCCTGACTTCGTACACGTCTTTGTTGATGGTCGAGTTGTCGCTGAAGGTGGCGCGGAACTTGCTGAGACCCTCGAGCAAAGCGGTTACGAGTCGTTCATCACGGCCGCGAGGGCCGGCGCCACGGCATGAGCAACACGCAGTGGTCCGGCGAGAGCGTGCGGGCTGACTTCCCGCTGCTGTCGCGCACCATGCGTCAGGGAAAGCCCCTCGTCTACCTCGACTCCGCTGCCACCTCGCAGAAGCCTTTCTCGGTCCTGGATGCCGAGCGCGGGTTTTATGAAATGCACAACGCCGCAGCCCACCGAGGCTCCCACCAGTTGGCAGAAGAGGCGACGGAGGCCTACGAGGGGGCGAGGGCTCGCATTGCATCGTTCATCGGCGCAAGTCCAGCTGCCTTGGTATTCACCAAGTCGGCAACGGAGTCGCTGAATCTCATCGCGTATGCGCTGCTCAATGCGACAGTGCTGTCGGCACGATCGGTCACCCAAGACCCGCGCTTTGTGCTGACCGAGGGCGACAACATCGTCGTCACCGAAATGGAGCACCACGCGAACTTGGTGCCGTGGCAGGAACTGTGTGCGAAAACCGGCGCCGAACTTCGCTGGGTACCCGTCGCTACCGACGGCTCCCTGAAGGTGGACACGCTTGGTGATCTGGTGGATTCCCGAACCAAGTTGGTCTCCTGTGCCCACGTATCCAACACTTTGGGGCACGTGCTACCCATCCACCGCTTTGCTGAAGCCGCGCGAGCCGTAGGCGCTCTGTTCGTCCTCGACGCCTGCCAGTCGGTTCCACACATGCCGGTGGACGTGGCTGAGACTGGCGCAGATTTCATCGCGTTCAGTGCTCACAAGATGCTGGGGCCAACCGGGCTCGGACTGTTGTGGGGGCGCTCGGAATTGCTCAATGCGCTGCCAGTGGTGAGCACCGGCGGATCCATGATCTCCCATGTGACGATGCAGAAGTCGACTTATCAACCCGCACCGATGCGCTTCGAGCCCGGTGTGCCGTCCATGGCTCAGGCCATTGGCACCGCCGCGGCGGTGGACTACCTGCAGCGGCTCGGCATGGAACAGGTCGAAGCG
>CAYFKX010000025.1:0-5818 GCA_964343545.1 uncultured Bifidobacteriaceae bacterium
CTCTCGTTCGTATGCCAGCACCGTGGACTTGTCCCACTCGCCAATGTCAGGCAGCGCGGACGTCGCCAACGTTGCCTGCCCATCGGCTGCGGCGAACAAGTCAAACTGACCGATGGCGGCGGCCCGCTTGCTCTCCATCGCGCTGTCCACCAACTCGGTATGCACCGCGAGTAGGGACTTGCGGGTGTGACCAAGCGAATCGAATGAGCCGGCTTTGATGAGACTCTCGATCAGTCGCTTGTTGCATACCGATGGCTCGACCCGTTCAAAGAAGTCGTGAATGTCCTTGAAGGGTCCGTTGTCCTGTCGCTCACGCACGATGCTCGCCACCACATTCGCGCCAACATTGCGGATAGCGGTCAACCCGAATCGGATTTGCTCACCGACGGGCGTGAAGTCAGCCTCGGATGAGTTGATGTCCGGCGGCAGCACCTTGACCCCAAAGTTGCGGCACTCATTGAGGTACACCGCAGACTTGTCCTTGTCGTCGCGCACACTTGTCAGGAGCGCGGCGAGGTACTCAGCCGGGTAATTCGCCTTGAGGTATGCCGTCCAGTAGGAGACGAGCCCGTACCCAGCAGTGTGGGCTTTGTTGAACGCGTAGTCACTGAAAGGCACCAATATCTGCCACAGCCGCTCGATGGCCTCGTCGGAGTAGCCATGTGTACGCATACCGTCGCTGAACGGTCCGAATTCCGCCTCGAGGATCTCAGCCTTCTTCTTGCCCATGGCACGTCGAAGGAGGTCCGCCTTGGCTAGTGAGTACCCCGCGACCCGCTGAGCGATGGCCTGCACCTGCTCTTGGTAGACGATGAGCCCGTAGGTCGCGTCCAGGATGTCGGCGAGAGATTCGGCGAACTCTGGATGAATGGGCTCAACTGGCTCTCTGCCGTTCTTGCGGTCGGCGTACTTGTTGTGGCTGTTCTCCCCCATCGGACCTGGTCGATACAGCGCGATGACTGCCGAGATGTCGTCGAAAGAGTCCGGTGCCATGGAGCGCAGCAACGCCCGCATCGGGCCGCCATCAAGTTGAAAGACTCCGAGGGTGTCTCCGCGGGACAACAGTTCGTACGTTGGTCTGTCGTCCAAGGCAAGTTCCTCGACGACAATGCTGATGCCCCGATTACGTTCGATGTGTTCCAGCGCGGTGTCAATAACACTCAAATTCCGTAGGCCGAGGAAGTCCATTTTCAATAGACCGAGCGCCTCGCAAGCCCCCATGTCAAATTGGGTGATGATGGCGCCATCTTGATCTCTACGCCACACCGGTATCACATCGAGCAGCGGTCGACTGCACAGAATCACTCCAGCAGCGTGCACACCTGGCTGACGCTTCAGCCCCTCGATACCTCGCGCGGTGTCAATGACCGTCTTCACATCGGGTTCTGCGTCGTACAACGAACGCAGCTCCGAGGTCTCGGCAAACCGGTCATCATCCGGGTCAAAGGCAGACTTCAATGACACCTCTTTGCCCATGATGGGCGGAGGAAACGCCTTCGTGATGCGGTCACCGAGTGCGTACGGCAGTCCCAGCGCCCGGGTTGCATCCTTGATGGCCGCCTTGGCCTTGATGGAGCCGTAAGTGACGATTTGTGCGACTCGGTCGTCGCCGTATTTCTCCGTGGCGTAACGAATCATCTCTGCGCGGTACCGCTCGTCGAAATCCATGTCAATGTCTGGCATGGAAATGCGCTCGGGGTTGAGGAAGCGCTCGAACAGCAAGCCGTGATAGATCGGATCCAACTCGGTGATGCCCAATGCCCACGCCACGAGTGAGCCACCAACGGATCCTCGCCCGGGTCCAACCCTGATTCCCGAACGCTTGGCGTAAGAAATCAGGTCAGCCACGACGAGGAAGTAGCCGCTGAAGCCCATGCTCGACAACACCGAGAATTCGTAGTCTGCGCGTGCTGCGTACTCGGCCGGAATGCTGCCACCAAGCCGAGCAGCCAGCCCTCGGTCCAACTCAGCTCGTAGCCACGACTGCTCTGTGTGCTCTGGCGGAACGGCAAACCGAGGCATCAACCCCGGATCCTCAACAAATTCGACCGCACACCGTTCGGCGATGAGAAGCGTGTTGTCGCAGGCTTCGGGAAGTTCACGCCACACCTGGCGCATCTCAGTCGCAGTCTTCAAGTAGAAGTCACGCGCTTCAAACTTGAACCGCTTCGGATCGTTCATCGTGCCGCGGGTGCCAATGCACAACAGCACTTCGTGCATATCGGCCTCATCGGGGCGGATGTAGTGAAGGTCGTTCGTCGCCACAAGCGGCATCGACAGCTCGCGCGCGAGTCGTAGCAAGTCTTCGCGGTGGTTGCGTTCGATTCCAATGCCGTGATCCATGAGCTCGCAGTAGAAGTTCTCGCGCCCCAAGATCTCCTGCATACGCGCGGCAACGGCTCGGGCTCTTTCGTAGTTGCCGGCCTGCAGCCAGCGATTCACTTCACCAGACGGACAGCCAGTGGTCGCGATGATTCCCTGCGCATACCGCGCGAGGAGTTCTTCGTCGAATCGCGGGTGGTAGTAGTAACCCTCGATGCTGGCCAAACTCGATAGGCGGAAAAGATTGTGCATACCGGCTGTGGTCTCAGCCCACAACGTCATATGTGTGTAACTGAATCGGCCACGTTTGGAGGAGGTCCCGCCATCCTCGTCGGCGGCATCGGTATCGGAGAAGCGACCGCTACCGAACTCGAATGGCGCGCGCACGGATCGGCCCTGCGGGGCGTAGTAGCCCTCGATTCCGATAATTGGTCGAACCCCAGCAGCCTTGGCCTTCTTGTAGAAGTCGTAGGCGCCATAGACGTTCCCATGGTCTGTAATCGCGATAGCCGGCATATCCATGCGGGCAACTTCGGTGACCAAGTCGGCGACTCGCGCCGCACCATCGAGCATCGAGTACTCAGTGTGCACATGCAAATGCACGAACGATTCGTTGGCGCCCATCAGTGACTAGTCGGGTCGGCCGAGGGCATCAAGTTCGTGCATGACTGAGTCCTCAAGGACAAGATCACGCGCCCCTAGATTTTCCTGCAGGTGCGCGAGCGACTTGGTCCCTGGAATCGGTACAACACAGTCGGATTTGTGCATGAGCCACGCCAAAGCCAGCTGCGCGACGCTGGTCTGAACTCGGGCTGCAATCGTCTCGAACGCCGCCACGCGTTGCTCCACGTCCGTGTTCGCACCACCGGCGAGTTCGTTGTTCTTCAGGGGGAACCACGGGATGAAAGCGATGCTGTTTTGCTCGCAGTAGTTCAGTACTTCTTGTGAGCCAGTAGACAAAACGTTGTAGCGGTTTTGGACGCTGGCAATCTTGGTGATTGCGTTTGCTGCTTCGAGGGTGGGCACGTCAACTTCAGATAGACCGATGTGTGCAATCTTGCCTTCGGCCTGCAGCGCCGCCAATTCCCCAATTTGGTCTTCCAACGCAACTTCAGAGTCAACTCGATGCAATTGCCACAAAGGAATACATTCCATACCCAAGCGGCGCAACGACATCTCGACGCACTGTCGTAAGTACATGGGCCTGCCCACGACATGCCACTGACCAGGTCCGGTGCGCACGAGTCCACCTTTGGTCGCGACGATGACCCCGTCATAAGGGTGCAACGCCTGTCGGATCAACTCCTCGTTGGTATGTGGTCCGTAGGCGTCAGCGGTATCTATGAAGTTCACGCCCCCCTCAACGGCAGCCCGCAGCACCGTGATTGCGTTTGCGATGTCCGCAGGCATGCCCCAGACGCCATCACCAGTTAGTTGCATCGCGCCATACCCCATGCGGCGAATCGCTAACTGGTCCGACCCAGTTCCGATGACGAAGGTCTGCGCAGCCGTCATGAGTTCGTCCATTCCTCGAGCATCGTCAGTGCATGCTGCAGGTCAGTCGGGTACTGCGACTCGAAAGCCTGACGCTGCCCGGTGCGCGGGTGGGAAATCTCCAACCGGACGGCGTGCAGCCATTGCCGAGACAAACCTAGCCTTGCAGCCAGCGCTGGGTCGGCACCATAGGTCGTGTCTCCGACGCACGGATGCCGCATCGCACTCATGTGAACGCGGATTTGATGTGTCCGACCCGTCTCGAGGTGGACTTCGAGCAGGCTGGCATAGCGGAAAGCCTCGAGCGTGTCGTAGTGAGTCACCGACGGCCGGCCACCGGTGACGACCGCGAATCGGTAATCCGCTCCTGGATGGCGGTCGATCGGCGCGTCAATAGTGCCCGAGCTCGGGTCCGGATGCCCCTGCACTACCGCGTGGTACGTCTTGTCCACCGTGCGTTCTTTGAACTGCCGCTTCAGGCTCGTGTAGGCAGCCGATGACCGGGCGACGACCATGACTCCACTGGTACCCACATCGAGCCGGTGCACGATTCCCTGACGCTCATCGCTGCCGACATCAGCGACTGCAATCCCCTGCCCTCGCAGTGCCGATGTCACGGTCGGACCGGTCCAACCGGGACTGGCATGGGCGGCCATACCGACGGGTTTGTCAACGACTACAACGTCGTCATCAAGGTGGATGACCGCTAAGTCAACGAGTTCAATCGGCGCTTCGGGCGTCGAATGCGTCACGGGGGTGGTTGGTTCAGTGAGATCAATTCGCAGCCACATCCCTGAGTCAACGCGCAGTGCTTTGGCTGGCAACTGGCCATCGACGAGTACGCAGCCACTCTCGATAAGCGCCGCACAGCGGCTACGGCTCAAACCCGTGAGACGCGCGACGGCAGCGTCGAGACGCTCCCCTACGAGTCCCTCAGGCACTGGCAGTTCTCGAACCGTCATGTCCGACCCGTCCGAATGGTGATGAACAAGTAGGTCGCAACACTGGCTGTGATTGCCATGTCCGAGAGGTTGAAAATCGGAAAGTTCGCGATGTGGATGAAGTCCACCACATGACCGTGCCCACCCCCTGGCGCGCGCAGGATGCGATCGATCAGGTTGCCACATGTGCCCGCAAGCAACAGCGCTGCGCACGTCATGACCGTCCCCGACCCCAGCCGATGTGCAAAGCCGAGCAAAGTAGCGCTCACGAGGACGGCCAACGCGGTAAAGAAGAAAGTGGCCCCGCCAGCGCCTAAGGAAAACGCGGCACCAGGATTTCGGACAACGTCAAATCTCAGCAGATCACCAATGAGCGGCACTCCCGGGCCGCCCTCAATACGTTGAACCATGAGGTGCTTGAGGACTTGGTCAAGCATCACGACCGGGGTCGCTATGAGCAGCATCCGCTTCCTTGGTTGCTGCAGTGCCCTCATATTGCGAGCCTATCGGCGGTCTTCGCGCTCCTTGCAGTCACGGCACAGGGTCGCGCGTGGCATGTACTGCAAGCGATGCTTGCCAATCGGCCCGGCGCAGTCTTCACACGTTCCGTAGGTGCCGTTGTCCAACCGCTGCAACGCACGCTCGGTCTGCTCCAGCACCAACTGGGCGTTGTAGGCCAACGACATCTCGTGCTCGCGCTCAAAAGTCTTCGTGCCGGCATCTGCCTGATCGTCACCGGCGCCTTCTCCAGAATCGCGGATAAGTGCCTCAAACGCAGCTTCTGCGTCGGCAACTGCTTTGCGCTGCTGCTGCAGTTCGGCTGTCAACTGTTTGCGGACATCAGAGAGTTCCTTCTTCGTCCAGGCGGACTCGTCTTCACGCACTCGTGCCATCGGCGCAGCATGGCGACCCGGCTTGGCGGGGGTGATTTTTGGGCGAGCCGGCGTCGGCGGCGCAGCCGGCGCGACTGTGTCCACTGACGCCACTGCGGAGGACGTGTTCGCCTTCTTGTCTCCGGCCTTACCGGCAGATTGCGTGGCGGCTGGGGTCTTTGTCTCTAC
>CAYFKX010000025.1:5918-9206 GCA_964343545.1 uncultured Bifidobacteriaceae bacterium
GCTGGCGCAGCCTTCTTCGCTGGCGCAGCCTTCTTCGCTGGCGCAGCCTTCTTCGGTGCAGCCTTCTTCGGTGCAGCCTTCTTCGGTGCAGCCTTCTTCGCCGCTGTCGCCATGATCGGTGCCTCCTCGCCCCCTTGTGTGCAGCCTATGGGGTGCAGTGCGAACGGGGGCGCAGGATAGGCGAGCCCGCCACCTCGGGCAACCTCCGCCATGGACACTGGCAGCACTCGCAGGAGCAGATGCTTGGCCCGTCGGTCACACTTGCTGCGCAAGATGCCGCCAGGGTCGCCACTTGAGGTCGCTAGACTTGACCTCGTTGCAGAAGGCGATGACAGGGCCGACGACCTCATGGACGCGCGGACATCTCCCTGGAGCTGCTGGAAGAACGCGGGCTTGCCCGTTACTAGACCCAGCGCAACGGTGAATGAGTGACTCGCGCAGTGCGCGAGTAACGAAGGTGGTACCGCGGGCTTCGGCTCGTCCTTCGGATCCATGATCGGACCGGAGGAACCACGTGTACACGCCTGTGAACCCGCGCATTGACCTCGTCGCGATGGAAAACGCGATGATCACGTTCTGGCGCGATCAGCGAATCTTCGAGCGCAGCTTGGCTCAGACTGCCGACGGGCCGCGATGGGTCTTCTACGAAGGGCCGCCGACGGCGAACGGCAAACCCGGGACTCACCACATTGAGGCGCGGGTATTCAAAGACATCTTCCCGCGCTTCAAAACCATGAAGGGATGGAACGTTCCGCGCAAGGCCGGTTGGGACTGCCACGGCCTGCCAGTGGAACTTGCCATTGAAAAGAAGCTCGGATTCTCGGGCAAGGCAGATATCGAGCGGTTTGGTGTGGCCGCGTTCAACGCCGAATGTCGCCAAAGCGTGCTTGAGCATGTGTCGGAGTTCGCCGAGTTAACTCAACGTCTCGGCTACTGGGTTGACATGGACGACGCGTACTTCACGATGGCCCCGGAGTATGTCGACAGCGTGTGGTGGTCACTTCAGCGAATCTTTGACAAAGGCCTCCTTGTCCAAGATCATCGAGTCACGCCCTACTGCCCACGCTGCGGAACTGGCCTGTCAGACCATGAGCTCGGCCAGCCTGGCGGGTACGAGACGGTGACAGATCCAGCGGCATTCGTGCGCATGCCGCTACTCGACGGCGACTTGGTGCAGCGCTTCCCTGGTCTGGCTCTGCTGATTTGGACAACGACGCCGTGGACGCTGGTCAGTAACACCGCCTGCGCGGTGAATCCCGAACTTGATTACGCGGTCGCCCACCTGCCCGGTGCCGAACCGGTGCTTATGGCAACCGACCTCGTCACAAGCGTGCTCGGTGATGAAGCGGTCGTGCTGGCCACGTTGCCTGGCCGCGACGTCCTCGGCCTGGCATACGAGCGACCGTTGCCATGGGTGGAGTTTCCCGAACACGAGTCCGCTGTGCACACGGTCATTGCGGCGGACTTCGTGACCGCGGACGAGGGCACGGGAGTAGTCCATGAGGCGCCTGCCTTCGGTGCCGAAGACCTCGCGCTCTGTCGGGCACATGACCTACCTGTCGTCAACCCGATTGGACCTGACGGTCGCTTTCACGAACAGACTCCGGTCGTCGGCGGCATGTTCTTCAAGGACGCTGATGCGATTGTTCTTGATGCGCTGAAAAGCAGTGGCCGCTTGTTCCGCGTAGACGACTATGAACACTCGTACCCGCACTGCTGGCGATGCCACACTGCGCTGCTCTATTACGCGCAACCGTCCTGGTACATCCGCACCACAAAGATCAAGGAAGACCTTCTACGGGAGAACGAAGCCACACGCTGGTTCCCCGGCACCATTCAGTGGGGGCGCTACGGCGACTGGCTGCACAACAACGTCGACTGGGCACTCTCGCGCAACCGCTACTGGGGCACTCCACTGCCCATCTGGCGCTGCCCCGAGTCGCACCTCACCTGCGTGGGTTCCCGCGCCGAACTGTCGGCTCTGGCAGGAATCGACCTCACGGACGCCGACCCGCACCGCCCATTCGTCGATGACATCACTTTCGCCTGCGGTGAATGCGGCAAGACGGCCCAACGCGTGCCTGAGGTCATCGACTGTTGGTACGACAGCGGTGCCATGCCCTTCGCGCAGTTCGGCTATCCGCACAAGAACGTAGAAGAGTTCGCGGTTTCCTACCCGGCCAACTTCATTGCCGAAGCCATCGACCAAACCCGTGGCTGGTTCTACACGCTCATGGCCGTGGGCACGCTGGTTCACGAGAAGTCCTCGTATCGCGATGTGCTCTGCTTGGGTCACCTTGTCGACGAACAGGGTCGCAAGATGAGTAAGCACCTCGGCAACGTCATTGAGCCGATCCCGCTGATGAACGAACACGGCGCAGATGCCGTCCGCTGGTTCATGCTCGCGGCCGGTTCGCCGTGGCAGGCGCGACGTGTTGGTCATGGCGCGATTGGCGAGATTGTTCGCAGAGTCCTGCTCACCTACTGGAACACCGTCTCGTTCCACGTCCTTTACGCAAATGCTGCCGGCTTCGATGCGACTGCACCTGCAGTACCCGTGGCAGCCCGACCCGCGATGGATCGATGGCTGCTAGCGGAGACTGCACGCGTCGCGCGCGCGGTCGATGCCTGCTTGGAGTCCTACGACACTCAAGGCGCTGGTCGACTTCTTGCGGACTTGATCGACGATACGTCGAACTGGTATGTCCGCCGGAGTCGGCGGCGGTTCTGGGATGGGGACCAAGCCGCATTCGCCACACTGCATGAAGCGTTGCGGATCACCACCGAACTCATGGCCCCGTTCGTGCCGTTCATCACCGACCAGGTCTGGCGCGACCTGTTCGCCGACGATGCCGTGCCGTCAGTGCACTTGAGTCGCTGGCCGGTGGCCGCAGATGGCGTCGTGGCCGGGACCGCCGATGACGACGATTTGCTCAAGCACGTCGGATTGACCCGCCGGCTGGTCGAACTTGGACGTGCCGCACGGGCCAGTGCCGGGGTCAAGACCCGTCAACCATTGAGCCAGGCACTGGTGACTGCCGACGGATTCGGCGAACTTCCCGAACAACTGCGGCAAGAACTCGCGCAGGAGCTCAACGTTCATCAGGTGCGCGATGGGCGGCAGTCTGGCGACCTTACCGAGGTCTCAGTAAAGGCCAACTTCCGCAGTTTGGGCGCACGGTTCGCTCAACGCACACCCGCGGTGGCCGCTGCCGTCAATCAGGCGTCGCCTGCGCAGCAACGTGACATTGTCGAAGGGCTACGCGCGACCGGTAGCGCTCAGGTGCT
>CAYFKX010000026.1:0-9097 GCA_964343545.1 uncultured Bifidobacteriaceae bacterium
TGGGGCTTGTCTCTGCGGCTATCTACACGCGGTACTCCCGGGCGCAGGTTCTGGAAATCGGCACTGAGGACTTTGTGCGCACTGCCCGCGCCAAGGGCGTGTCTGAGAAGGTGGTGCTGCGCAAGCACGTGCTGCGGGCTGCGCTGGCACCGCTGATCACCCTCGCCGCCCTCGACTTCGCCGGCCTGCTTGGTGGCGCCGTCTTCACCGAGTCGATTTTCGGTCTCCCTGGCATGGGTCGCCTTGCCATCAACTCAATCAACAACATTGACTTGCCGGTCATTACGGCGCTGACACTCGTAGCCGCGGCTATCGTGATCATCGCGAATATGATTGTGGACATCCTGTACGCCGTCGTCGACCCGAGAGTGCGGAACGTATGAGCACGCCTTATTTGCAGGTAGAAGACCTGCGTGTGGCCTTCCCAACTCCCGACGGCGTCGTCAATGCTGTCAGTGGAGCCTCATTTTCTGTAGACAAGGGTCAGACGTTGGCCATCGTGGGGGAGTCTGGGTGCGGCAAGTCCGTGACCAGCATGGCCATCATGGGGCTGCACAACACCCGAGTTGCCCAGATTTCCGGCAAAGTCATCATCAACGACCCCGCCGGGCCGGTAGACGTCGTGAGCGCCCCAGAGCAGACCGTGCGCTCATTGCGAGGCCGTGCCGTCTCAATGATTTTCCAGGACCCCATGTCCTCGCTGCACCCGTTCTACTCAGTGGGCAGCCAGGTTGCCGAGGCCTATTTGATCCACCACCAGGTGTCAAAGGAAGAGGCGTTTGAACGGGCCGTGACCCTGCTGGAGCGGGTTGGCATCCCGGAGGCACGTCGTCGGGCATCCAACTTCCCGCACGAGTTCTCCGGCGGTATGCGCCAGCGCGCCATGATCGCGATGGCACTGGTGAACAACCCGACCCTGGTCATCGCCGACGAGCCGACGACTGCACTCGACGTCACGGTGCAGGCGCAGATCATCGGTCTGCTCAAGGAGCTGCAAGCCGAATTCGGCATGGCCATCATCATCATCACCCATGACCTTGGCGTGGTGGCGGACATCGCCGATGAGGTTGCGGTGATGTACGCCGGACGCATCGTCGAAAAGTCGAATGTCCGCGATGTGTTCTATCGGCCGCAGATGCCGTACTCAGTCGGTCTGCTCTCCAGCGTGCCTCGGGTTGACGGGTCGCGGGAAGAACGTCTTCGGACAATCCCTGGTCAGCCGCCAAGCCTGATCAACTTGCCGCAGGGGTGTTCGTTCCGCGCTCGCTGCGCCCACTCCGCCCTTGTGGCGAATGGGGCCTGCGCGAGCACCATGCCCGACCTTGTCGATGCTGGGTCTGGCCACTTGGTCCGCTGCCACCTCGACGCCGCAACCCGTGCACGGCTATCGCAGGAGTCTCTCAAGCGTGAAGGAGCAAACTCGTGACCGAGCCATTGCTGAAGGTCTCCGGCCTAACTAAGCACTTTCCGTTGACCAAAGGTCAGTTCATCCGTCGTGCTGTTGGTGCGGTGAAGGCCGTTGACGGGATTGACTTTGAGGTGTACCCAGGCGAGACCGTTGGTTTGGTGGGCGAGTCCGGCTGTGGCAAGTCCACTGCGGGACGCACGCTGCTGAAGTTGCACGAGCCCACATCCGGGACGATCGAGTACGCCGGGCGCGACATCACGAGCTTGAACCGCCAGGACATGGTGCCGCTGCGTTCTGAGATGCAGATGATCTTCCAGGACCCGTATGCATCCCTGAACCCCCGGCACACGGTGGGTCAGATTGTCGGCTCGGGATTTGAAATCCAGAAGATCACTCCGCCAGGCGGTGTCAAGGCGGCCGTGCAGGACATCATGGCGCGGGTCGGGTTGAACCCTGAGCACTACAACCGTTATCCCCACGAGTTCTCCGGCGGTCAGCGCCAGCGCATCGGCATCGCCCGCGCCATCGCACTCAAGCCCAAGTTCATTGTGGCCGACGAGCCAGTGAGTGCTCTTGATGTCTCAATTCAGGCGCAGGTCATCAACCTCATGGAGGACCTGCAGGACGAGTTCGGCATCTCCTATGTGTTCATCGCCCACGATCTGTCTGTCGTGCAGCACATCAGTGACCGGGTGATTGTGATGTACCTCGGCAAGGTCATGGAGTCCGCGAGCACTGAGGTCTTGTACTCCGCGCCCATGCATCCGTACACCCGCGCTCTGCTCTCCGCAGTGCCGATGCCAGATCCGGACCGCGAGCGCAGTCGGGACCGCATCACGCTGGTCGGTGACTTGCCGTCACCAATCAACCCGCCGAGCGGTTGTGTCTTCCACACCCGTTGCTGGAAGGCACAGGATAAGTGCAAGACCGAGACGCCGGTGCCAGTTGAATTGCGCCCAAAGCAGTTGGTGGCTTGTCACTTCCCAGAGGAAGGCAGCCTCGACAGCAGTGCAATTGAGGCCACGCGGGTGCAGCTGGCAAAGCAGGGCTAGTTTCTAGACTGCAGTTCCACCGATGAGGGGCCGATGCCAGGTGGCATCGGCCCCTCATCACATTCCTGCGGGTTATGCCTGCCCGCGACAGTGCTTTGTGTGCACATGAAAAAGCCGCTATCCCAAAGGGATAGCGGCTTTTTCGGTTGAGCGTGATTAGGGCATTGTGGTCTGGTAGATCTTCGGCTTGGCCGTTCCAACCTGAACCTCGAGCGACAGTTTCTTACCCTTCGGGGTCTGGCAGACAACGCCCCATTGGAAACGGGCAGTCGCACCAGGAGCGAGTGAGTCCCACGGCTCCCACGTGTCAGGGTCAACCGCACCGAGCAGCGAGACCACGCCGTCATCGCCCTGCAAGTCGCGGCACACCGGGGCAGACACGTTGGTCGTCTTACCCGACACCTTCATGTCCTTTACAGAAATAGCCGCCGACGATGTGTTCTTCACGGTAATCATGAAGTACACCGCACGGTCGTCGGGGTACTTGCCGAATTCCGGGAATCCAAGGGTGTTCGGCTTGAAGTACTTCGGAGTGGACAGCGTCAGCGCTGCGTCTTCACCATCGGGCAGCGGCAGGACTGCTGGCTTGTTGAACTCACTGTCAGCCTTGGCGATGATGGTGGCCGAGTTCTTCGGAATCGGTGGGGCCACTGTCCGGCGAATCTTCTTGGCTTCCTCGGGGTCTCGGGAAATCAGCACTGTGCTTTGCACGGTTGCGATGTCGATGGTCGGCGGAGCCGTCAAGATGATGGTCGCGGACTGCGAGTAGGACGACTCTCCGGGGCGGATCCCGTTCTTCTCCATGAGTTTGGCCCGGCCGTAGAACGCACCGGCGCCACAGGCGCTCAAGGCAATGCTCGCTGCAACCACGGCGACGGGAAGAATTCGGCGCACAACAGTCTCCTTTGATGACCACGGCCCCAGGGACCGCTCAGACTCCTAAGGATACCCCCACCTGAGCTAGTCGTACACAGCCCGTTAGGGGTCCTCAGTGCTCAGATGTGGGAGGCCGATGTCATGTTTCTGAGGAAACTCTGGGATCCATGCGGACGTAGGCGATGTCCACGAGCAGGTTCATCACGATGACCGCGAAAGCCGCGACCAAAGTCACCCCAGTGATGAGGGGAAGGTCGTAGTCGGTGACGGCCGAGATGGCCAATCGGCCCAGCCCTGGCAGATTGAAGACCGCCTCGGTGATGACTGCCCCGCCCAAGAGGCCCGCCACATCGAGCCCGGCCGCGGTCACAATCGGGGTCGCGGCCGCGCGTAGCACATGGCGCGTCATCAGTGGTCGAGGTGCGACACCCTTCGCTCGGGCCGCCCGGATGTAGTCCTGGCTCTGCACGTCGAGAACCTCGCCACGCACCAATCGGGTGTAGAAAGCTGCATACACCGTCGCAACAGTCAGCCAAGGCAGCAGCAGTGCGATAAACCACTGAGCCGGATCTTGCGTCAGTGGTTCGTAACTCGGATATGGCAGCCAGCGCCATCTGATGACGAGGAACACTAAGAGCAAAAGACCGATGAAAAACACCGGCAGGCTGTAGCCGATGAGTGCCATCGTGACGAGCACCCGATCGGGCCAGCGCCCGCGGTTTAGTGCGGCGATGACCCCACTGCCGACACCGATGAGCATCCACAGTATGAACGCCCCGACCGCTAACGCGAAGGTGACGGGAAGTGCCTGCGCGATGAGGTGGGTGACGGTGTCGCCACTTCGGAACGAGTAGCCCAAGCAAGGGGCGCTGCAGTGGAATATGGCAGCACCGGTGCCGTAGTTGCGGCCGGCGAACAATCCACTGAGCCAATGCCAGTACTGCATCACCAAAGATTCGTCCAGCCCCAGGCGGGCGCGGTTGGCCTCGATGATTGCGGGCGTGCATGACTTACCGCAGGTCAGCCGTGCCGGGTCAGTTGGCACGGCGTTAAACAGCAAGAACGTGGCGATGGTCAATGCCAGCAGCAGGACACCAGTGATGAGGACTCTGCGGACGATGAACCTGCCCACCTGCCGTTCCGTTCCCCGGTACCGGTTTGCTCAGGTCCGTGGCTACTCGGCGACCGCTAGCGAGGCATACGGCCACGAGCCGTAGGGCGACCAGATGTAGGCCCCGACCACTTTCGAGCCGACCAATCGCTGCTCGCGACCGAAACGAGTTGGTAGGACCAGGGCGGCTTGGGCGGCCTGCTTGTTCAACTCCTGCCAGCGCTTGGCTTGGGCAGTCCGATCGGTCAGAGCGCGGGCATCCTGACAGGCCTTCGTGAAAGCGGCGTTGTCGTAGCGCGAGAGGTTGAATCCGCCCGCTGGAGTAAACAACTCAGGCACGACAGTGGACGCATTCAGCCAGTCTGGACCCCAGCCGGCGGCAGCCAGCGCCCCTTGCTTTGCTGGATCCAGGACGATGCCGTAGTAACTACCGGGTTCCAGGCCGTTGGGCTTGGCAGTGATACCGGCCTTCGCGAAGGCGGCGACTAGTGATGCCGCTGCCTTGTCGTTCTCTGGCGACTTCGGGTAGTCGATGGTGATTGGGTTGGGGAACGGCTTGCCCGACTGCTTGATGAGTGTGCGTGCATACGACGGGTCGCCTTCGGGTCCGATGGCCTTGCCCAACAACGTGTCCCACAGCCCCGTGGGCGCATAGTCCTGGGACAGATTGGGCTTGACGACGCCATCGGCGTAGTCGCCGGCGTACTTGCCGCCAGCGATTTTGCGCAACTCAGCACGGTTCGCAGCCGCCAAGATGGCCTGCCGATGTTTCAACTCAGGGATTTTCTTGGTGTTGATGGCGAAGTACCGCACATACGGATCGAGTTCGTTGAAACGTCGATCCTTCAGTCGTTCGTCGCCGAACACCGTTGCCAACTTGGCTGCAACAACAGAGTCGGGGGAGAGCGCACGCTGGTCGTCGCCGGCATCGGCGATGAGTCGTTCAGTGATGAGGGCATCCTGAATCCCGAACAAGTACTCGATGCGGTCCGGGTAGGCAGGTCGGTAGCTGTCGGTGCTTGACGACCAGTTGGGGTTGCGCACCAGAACGAGCTTCGTCTTTTTCTGGTAGGTCAAGATCTTGTATGGCCCGTTGCTCAAAGGACGGTCGTCGTACTTCTCGCCACGGTCGTAGGCCTTCGGCACCGGCGCGAACGACAGCAGCGTGACGGTGTAGTTGAAGTCCCCTTGCGGCTGCTTCAGTCGGAAGGTGACGGTCGAGCCGTCGCAAGTGACCGCCTTGTCAAAGGCGGCGACGTCGTTGTTTTGACTCACATACGGGCCTTTGTAGACCGAACTGCCGTCCTTCGCTGTGGGGATATCCAGCAATGAGATTGCGTAGGTCGGTCCATCCGTGATGATGCTGGTGGCAAAGGTGCGCGAGACGCCGTATTTCACGTCCTCGCAAGTGACGGGCTGACCGTTCTCCCACTTCACGCCCTCACGCAAGGTGAACTTCCACACTTTGCCGTTTTCGCTGGAGATGCCAGTGTCCGTTGCAAGGTCAGCGACCAGTGCCCCTGCGGTGTCTGCATTCGAGCTGAGCGTGTAAGCCGTCAGAGTGCGGTGTAGGTAGCCGCTGGCGAATGCCAGGTCCTCGCCCGTGTAGTTGCGCTGTGGGTCCAGGTGCAGGATCTGGGCGCTCTGGGTCAGCAACGTCAAGGTGCCGCCTTTCGCAGCCTTGCCGCCGGTGCCACCGCCCCCACAAGCGACCAGGCTGGCACTGAGTGCGGCAAGTACGACTGACGTCATCAGAGAGCGTCGCATGGCATATCCCCCGTTCTGCCGCAGCTGCTAGCTGTGGCTGTCTGCTGACAGTGCATCACGTAATGAGTCGCCGAGGAGGTTGAATGCCAAAACTGTGGTGACGAGAGCCACGGTCGGTGCGAAGAAGTAGAACGGGTCGACCGTGAAGTACGTGACGGAGTCGTCGAGCATCGCCCCCCACGTGGGCGTGGGCGGTTGTACAGAGATGCCGAGGTAGGCCAGTGCTGCTTCAGCCGCGATGTAGGAAGGCATCAGCAGCGTGGCGTAGACCAGGATGACTGACGTCAGACCGGGCAATATCTCGCGCCACAGGATGCGAGTCGTGCCAGCGCCCATCGCGCGGGCGGCTGTGACGTAGTCCCGCTCGCGCAATGAAAGCACCTGTCCACGCACGATGCGTGCTAAATACGGCCAGCCGAACGTGCTAAGCACGACGATGATGCCGATGATGCGGGTCGGATTACCTGGCGGCACACCAACTGCGTTCAGGCGTTGGTCGAGTACCGGCGCAAGGGCGATGACGACGAGCAGCAGCGGAAACGCCAACACCAAGTCCATCAGCCGACCTAGCAAGGAGTCCACGACTCCGCGGGCGTAACCGGATACTGCGCCGAGGACAGTTCCCAGCACCAGCGTTGCGATCGTGGCAAGCGCGGCAATCACCAAAGATGTCCGCGCCCCGTACAGCAGGCGCGCGAAGATGTCGCGCCCAGTCAAGGGTTCCACGCCGAGCAGGTGCGGCCAGCCAGCACCGCCGAGTGAGCCGATGGGCATTCCGCCGTCGTCGCTGATGAGTCCTGAATTGAAGTCGAAGGCATTCACGCCGAGGGCATGGGTGAGCGGGTCAGCTGCGAGGGTGAGGATGACAATTCCCACGAGCACCGCTGCGCTCGTCGTGGCCACACGATCACCGCGCAGTCGCCGGCGAATAAGTTGTGCAGGACTCAGGGCGAGTTCTGCGGCCGCTTCAGCGTGCGAGGTGCTTGTGTCAGCGCTCAGGGGAACATGCGATGAGTCGTGTGTCATCGCATGTCCTCCCCCGAGACGCTGCGTTGCAGCAGGGGCAGTCTGAGTGGTGGGCGGCGATTAGTGCAGGGGATTGCGGACGTTCGCTGATGAACTACCCGAAGTGACTATGCGGGTAATCGACGCTTGTTGGTATGGACCACAGATGACTCAGGGCCGACCCCCAACCTGGCTCGGTCAGATGGTCGGCCCTGTGTCCAACTGCGGTGAGCTACTGCTTGATAGCCGCGATGTCGAGAACGATCTTGATGTCGTCGCTGACTAGCCAGCCGCCCATCTCCAGTGGCGCGTTCCAGGTCAGTCCGAAGTCCTTGCGGCTGATGGTCGTGGTGCCCTCAAACCCGGCACGAGTGTTGCCAAAGGGGTCCTTGGTGACGCCGCCGAGTTCCACCGAGATGGTGACCGGAACCGTGACGCCTTTGATTGTCAGGTCGCCCTGCATGGACGCGTTGTCGCCTTCGACATCAATTGCGGTGCTGGCGAAGGTCATCTGCTTGTGGTTCTCGACATCGAAGAAGTCCGGGCTGCGCAGGTGACCGTCACGGTCGGCCACGCCGGTGTTGACGCTGGCTAGGTCGGCGCTGAAGGCCACGTGGGAGTCAGCAGGAGCGGCCGGGTCGAGGGTGAGGGAGCCTTCGAAGGTGTCGAAAGTTCCGCGCACCTTCGTGATCATCGCGTGCCGAGCAACGAATCCGATCTGGGTGTGGGCAGGGTCGATGACCCAAGTGCCGGCGTACTCGGACAGGGTGGACATGGTCGGTTCCTTTCGACGTGACTGAGAGAGATTTAGTTGAATGTTCAAATACTAGCAGACAGTCCTGTTGCTGACAGTGACCGAGGCATCACCTCATACTGCGAACCCGTGAGGCGTCCTGGGAACACCGAAAGTGCGTACGGTTGCCCCCGTGACTGCAGCAGATCTGCCCCAGGAAGCCTCGCCAGCCGACGGCTCCGTCCAACCCAGTGGCTCCGATGCTGTCGCTGTGCCCGAGCCGCAGCGCCAGAAAGGCCCCGTGTTGCTGCGTCGGGCTGCCGTTGAGCAGTCCACAACCGACCAGCGGCTCCTGGACTCGCGTGGTCCGACCGATTGGCTGCATGCGGACCCGTGGCGGGTGCTGCGCATCCAAAGTGAGTTCGTCGAAGGCTTCGGACAACTCGCCCAACTCGGGCCAGCCATCTCAATTTTCGGTAGCGCTCGCACTGCCAGCCATGACCCTGCGTATCAAGCCGCGGAGGAGTTGGCCGCGGGGTTAGTTGACGCTGGCTTCGCGGTCATCACCGGCGGTGGTCCAGGAATCATGGAGGCGGCCAACAAAGGCGCCTGCGAAGCAGGCGGAGTATCCGTGGGGTTAGGCATTGAGTTGCCTTTCGAGCAGGGGCTGAATCAGTGGGTCGACGTTGGAATTAACTTCCGATATTTCTTCGCCCGCAAGACCATGTTCATCAAGTACGCACAAGGCTTCGTCGTCTTTCCGGGCGGCTATGGAACGCTCGATGAGCTGTTCGAAGCGCTGACTCTGGTGCAGACGCGCAAGGTGACGATGTTTCCGGTGGTGCTTGTGGGACGCACGTTCTGGGAGCCACTTGTTGACTGGTTGCGCGACACGGTTGCCGCGTCGGGGCGGATCAACGTGCATGACCTCGACCTCTTCGCGCTTGTGGACACCCCCAGCGAGGCGTTGGCCATCATCAAGCAGGCAGACGACGAGCGACGCCGGTCACACCATGATGGACATGTGCTGGGAGGGCGTTCATGAACACCATCGCGTTGGTCGTGCTCTTCGCACTCGCAGTTGTTGGGGCGTCGTGGTGGATCACTGGCAGGCTTGGTCAAGGACCGCTGGAGGTTGCCGACAG
>CAYFKX010000027.1:0-9084 GCA_964343545.1 uncultured Bifidobacteriaceae bacterium
GCCGCTGGTGGCTTCACTTTGATGACATGCGCACCAAGCTCTGCCGCAATGTGTGCGGCGTACGCCACGACGTCAACTGCCGTCTGGCCAGCCTCGGAGATTCCGGAACCGCGTGGGTACGCCCAGATGACGACCGCAAGTCCGGCGTCCTTCGCTGCCTTACCCAACTCAGCTGCTTGCTCATACATGTGGTTGCGACCTTCTGCCCCCGGGTAGATCGTGAATCCAATCGCACAGCATCCGAGCCGAAGTGCGTCCTCGATGCTGGCCGTGACGGCCGGAATCGGATCCGCTGACTGGTAGAGCAAGTCGCTGGAGTTCATCTTCAGGATCAGCGGAAGGCCTGCTGTCACATCGCCCACTCCCGCTTGCAGAAAGCCGAGTGGGGCTGCGTACGCATTGCACCCAGCGTCAACCGCAAGGCGGTAGTGGTAGCGCGGGTCGAAGGCTGGCGCATTAGGGGAGAAGCTGCGGGTCGGCCCATGCTCAAAGCCCTGGTCGACAGGCAAGATGACGAGCTTGCCGCTGCCGCTTAGGCGACCGTGCATCAACAGTCTCGCTAGGTTTGTTCGTACCCCGAGATTCTCGTGGGAGTACCAATCAAGCATCTGTGCTACTCGGTCGAATGCCACGGTTATGAGTCTGCGCGATGCATATCCGCTTCCGCAGCCGAATCAGACTTCAGGCGCGGCACAGTTGCGCGGTCAAGCCGGGTTGCCCGAAGAGCCAGCGCAATCGCCAAGAGGTCGATGCCCTCCTGAGCCACAGCGCCAGCTGCGGGTGTGAGCAAACCAGCTACCGCGGCCACCATGCCCACGGCTGACAAGCCCATACCGCTGGCCACCGCTTGCCACGCGAGTCGGACGCTGCGCTGGGCGGTCTTCATGGCGTCAGCAAGCGCTTCGAAGCGGTCATGGACCAGCACGATGTCCGCTGCCTGCGAGGCGGCGCTTGCGCCACGGGCAGCCAAGGCCACGCCGACATCGGCTCCGGCCAGTGCCGGAGCGTCATTGATTCCGTCGCCCACCATGACTGTCACGCCGAAGACACGCTCTCGACGCACGATGTCGAGCTTGTCCGCAGGCTTAACGTCCGCATGCACAACATCAATACCAGCCAGCCGAGCAATGCTGTGCGCGGTGTGCGGGTGGTCGCCGGTGATGAGCACGAGCCTTCGAATACCGAGTCGGCGCACGCGGGTTACTGTCTCAGCCAGGCCACTGCGGGCCGGGTCATGCAGAGTCAGCGACCCGATGATGGATCCAGAGCGTTCAACGAAGACTTGGGACCTGCCGTCTTGCTGCGCTCTTGCTCGCCATTGGCGGGCCTGACTGTCGCGATGCGGAGAAATCCAGTCGTACGAGCCCACCCGCACTCGCTGACCGGCGACAATCCCTTCAATGCCGCAGCCGTGCTCCTCGTGAACGTCGCGTGCGGGCAGCGGCTGCGCACCAACGTCCATGCAGGTACGCACAATGGTGGGGGCCAGCACATGCGTTGAGAACTGCTCGAGTGACGCGGCGTATTGCAGCACTTGTGCAACCTCCACGTGCGCTGCGCGCACATCAGTCACTCGCGGCCGACCCTCAGTGAGGGTGCCGGTCTTGTCCAACAGCAGCACCTTCGCCCGGGCAAGTCCCTCGAGCGCGCCACCGCCTTTGATGATGACACCTTGCCGAGCGGCATGGCCGATACCCGACATCAGCGCAATCGGTGCGGCGAGAATGAGTGGGCACGGTGTCGCGATGACCAGCACACTCACAGCGCGGTCAGCGTCGTCCAAGGCGAGAGCGACCGACGCCAATCCCACAGTAAGAGGAACAAACCACAAGGCCCAACGGTCGGCGAGTCTGACGAAAGGCGCTGAGGCTGCCTGTGCGTGACGCACCATGGCCACGATTGCGGAGTACGTCGAGGACTCTGCAGTGCCGGTCGCGGACATGCGCACATTGCCGTCCAGGCTCACGATGCCGCTGGCGATGGCCTCACCAGGGCTGTGAGCCGCAGGTACGGCTTCTCCAGTGAGCGTCGATTCATCGAAGCGTCCGGGATCGAGCAACGTGCCGTCCACCGGCACGATGTCGCCCACAGCGAGGATGAGCTCATCACCAGCAGTGACTTGCGATACCGGGATCACTTCAACACCAGTTGCACCGATGACGCGCGCAAAAGTTGGCGCTCGAGAGGTCAACAGCGACAGGTCGCGCTGTGCGCGACTAGTCGCGTATGCCTCGAGCAGGCCACCCGTGGACAGCATCACTGCCAAAACCGCGGCGGCGAACAGCTCGCCGATCGCTATGGCGCTGATGAGTGCCATGAGTGCGATGACATCAACGCCGAGTCGATGTTGGCGAATCGCTGTGACGAGACCTGAAAGCGAGACGATGGCTCCGATGACGGCAGCGAGCGCCCAACTGGGGTTTTGGGCCGGGTGCCACACCCAGCCGACAGCCGCCCCGATGCTGAGCAAGCCCACGGTGGCGACCGTCGCAGCGATGAGCCAACGATGGGTCGGGGTACGTGGCGGCACCACGTCAGTGTGCGCCACCTGCGGAGTGCTTAGTGGCGAAATCGCGACCACCGGCGATCGCAAGAAGTCGCTGCCCTATGGTTACCCGGTTTGCGCGGCACGGTCGCGCTTGAGCCCTGGGGAGGGATTCGATGGCAGGTACGTTCGCGGGCAAAATTGTGGTTCTCGGCGCTGGTTCGGTGGCGCAGTGCACCATCCCCTTGCTGATGAAACATCTGGTCCCCGCTGAACGCATCACCATCATTGACCCCCGCGACAACCGCGAACGTGTGCGAGCGGCGTTAGACGCCGGCGCTACTTATGTGTTCGGCGAGGTGACGCAAGACAACCTCGCACAGTTCCTGGGCAGTCACCTGAGCGCTGGCGACGTGCTCTTGGACCTTGCCTGGAATATTGACGCAAACACCATCATCGGCTGGGCGCATGACCACGGTGTGCTGTACCTCAACACATCCGTGGAGGAGTGGGACCCGTACGTGGCCGGTGCAGCCCGCCCGCCGCTGGAGCGCACGCTCTACCACCGGCACATGCGACTTCGGCAGATGAAGAACTCCTGGGACAAGCCAGGACCGACCGCCGTCGTGGAGCATGGCGCCAACCCCGGGTTGGTGAGCCATTTGGCCAAGCAGGCTCTGGTCGACATTGCCACAAAGGCGTTGTCCGACGGGTTGGCCGCCGATGTGACATCCGTGGAGGCGGCGCTGGCCGCCGGGGACTTCCCGAAGTTGGCGCAGGCGTTGACTGTCAAAGTCATCCACATTGCAGAGCGGGACACTCAAGTTTCCGACCAGCCCAAGCAGGTTGATGAGTTCGTCAACACGTGGAGCGTCGACGGCTTCTACGAAGAGGGCATCGCCCCGGCTGAGATGGGTTGGGGGACACACGAGAAGACACTGCCAGCCGGCGCATTCGTGCACACCGGCGAAGGGCCGTGCAACCAAATTGCACTTGCACGTCCGGGAGCATTGACCTGGGTCCGAAGTTGGGTTCCCGAATGTGAGATCACTGGCATGGTGGTCCGCCACGGCGAGGCCTTCACGATGTCGGACTACCTCACAGTGTGGGACGGGTCCAAGGCCGTGTACCGCCCGACGGTGCACTACGCCTACTGCCCGAGCGATGCCGCCATCGTGTCAATGCACGAACTGCAGATGCGGCAGTTCGACCTGCAGGCAAACCAGCGCATCATGAACGAGGAGATCATCTCGGGGGAGGACCGTCTCGGCGTCCTGCTCATGGGGCATCCGTATAAGTCATGGTGGACTGGTTCGCTGCTTGACATCCACACTGCCCGAGAACTCGTGCCCGGGCAGAGTGCCACGACGTTGCAGGTGGCGGCCAGCGTGTATGCCGCAACCGCGTGGATGATCGAAAACCCTGAGCAGGGCCTGCTGGTCCCCGATGAGTTGCCATGGGAGCCCCTGCTGAACCTCACGAAGCCTTATCTGGGCCGGATGTGGTCGGGGCCCGCCGACTGGGACCCGCTGTCAACCCGCAACGAACTCTTCGCGGGCTGGGATGGGCGTAGTTTCGACGCTGAGGATCCGTGGCAGTTCACGAACTTCCTTGTGTGAGATGTTCCACCGTCGGGCAACGTGCGCCCGAAGAGCCAGTTCGCCCGCCTCGCACTAGATTTATGCCTGTCTTCCCCGCCTGAACCAAGTTTGCGGGCGCATGTGAAAGCAGGTTGAGCATGAGCGTGAACGCGCCAGGACGCGCGAGCATCACGGTCAAGACTTTCCGCACCGACAAGTGGTGGTTGCAGCCGCTCACCACCGTTGCAGTCTTGGTCTCTTTCATCATCTACTCGACGTGGCGCGCTTTTGAGAACGCGCACTATTTCACCGAGCCGCTCATCTCGCCGTTCTACTCGCCGTGCCTAGCGACGTCCTGCGTCGAGAAGTCCAGCCTGCTTGGCACACCAATCGGACCGTGGTGGGTGCTTTCGCCTGCGTTGCTCATCCTGGTATTTCCGCTTGGCTTCCGGATGACCTGCTACTACTACCGCAAGGCCTACTACCGCTCGTTCTGGATGTCACCGCCCGCCTGCGCCGTGGCAGAGCCGCACAGCAAGTACACCGGCGAGACCCGCCAGCCATTGCTGCTGCAGAACAGCCACCGGTTCTTCTTCTACATCGGCCTGGTCTTCAACACTCTTCTCACCATCGATGCATTCCTCGCGTTTCGCGACGAAGAAGGTCACTGGGGGCACATGAGCGTCGGGACGCTGGTGCTGCTGGCCAATGCGACACTGCTGTGGCTCTATTCGTTGTCCTGCCACTCTTGCCGGCATGCCATCGGCGGCCGGCTGACGCACTTCTCCAAGCACCCCACGCGCTACAAGATGTGGACCTTTGTCTCGCGTTTGAACACCAAACATCCCATGTTCGCGTGGATCTCACTCATCGGAGTGGCGCTGACCGACCTGTTCGTCCGCAGCGTCGCCGCCGGCCACATCACCAATATCTACTTCTTCTAAGACCGCACCTTCGAGCGAACCTGTGACAGGGACAACCAGATGAGCCAGATAGAGCGCCACACCTACGACGTCATCGTCATCGGAGCCGGCGGAGCCGGACTCCGTGCCGCAATCGAGGCGCGATCGCGTGGCCTGCGCACGGCGATTGTGTGCAAGTCGCTGTTCGGCAAGGCCCACACTGTGATGGCCGAGGGCGGCATCGCAGCTGCGATGGGCAATGTGAACAGCAACGACAACTGGCAAGTTCACTTCCGCGACACGATGCGTGGGGGCAAGTTCCTCAATAACTACCGGATGGCCGAACTGCACGCCAAAGAAGCGCCGCAGCGGGTCTGGGAGCTCGAGACTTACGGTGCACTGTTCGACCGGACCAAAGACGGCAAGATCAGCCAGCGCAACTTCGGCGGCCACGAGTACCCGCGGCTTGCGCACGTCGGCGACCGCACCGGTCTGGAACTCATCCGCACTCTGCAGCAGAAGATCGTGTCCCTGCAGCAGGAGGACTTTGCTGAGACAGGCAACTACGAGGCCTACTTGAAGGTGTTTGCCGAGTGCACCATCACTGAGCTCATCCTTGACGAGACGGTTGGCAATAAGCGCATCGCCGGGGCCTTCGGGTACTGGCGTGAGTCCGGTGACTTCATCGCATTCGAGGCCCCGGCGGTCATCCTGGCCACCGGCGGCATCGGAAAGTCCTTCAAAGTGACAAGCAACTCCTGGGAGTACACCGGCGACGGCCACGCGTTGGCCGCTCGTAGCGGCAGCACTTTGATCAACATGGAGTTTGTGCAGTTCCACCCGACCGGCATGGTCTGGCCGCCGAGCGTCAAGGGCATCTTGGTGACGGAGTCCGTGCGTGGCGATGGCGGCGTCCTGACGAACTCCGAGGGCCGTCGGTTCATGTTCGACTACATCCCCGAGGTCTTCAAGAAGCAGTACGCGACCACCGAGGAAGAAGCCGACCGCTGGTACACCGACCCGGACAACAACCGTCGCCCTCCGGAACTGCTTCCCCGCGACGAGGTGGCGCGCGCCATCAACTCCGAGGTCAAGGCAGGGCGCGGTTCACCGCACGGTGGCGTCTTCCTAGATGTGTCCAAGCGACTGCCCGCGGAGACCATCAAGGCCAAACTGCCGAGCATGTACCACCAGTTCAAAGAACTCGCCGGGGTGGACATCACTGCCGAGCCCATGGAAGTCGGGCCGACCTGCCACTACGTCATGGGCGGGGTCGAGGTCGACGCTGACACCGCTGCGGCCACGGCGGTCGCCGGGCTTTTCGCCGCCGGTGAGGTCGCCGGCGGCCTGCACGGCTCCAACCGGCTCGGTGGCAACTCGCTGTCGGACCTTTTGGTCTTCGGCTACCGAGCGGGCATGGGTGCGGCGGACTATGTGTCTGCCGTCGCTGACTCTCGTCCAAGTCTCACCGTCGCTGCAGTCGAGGCAGCACAGGCTGCAGCACTGGAGCCGTTCCACCGTGACGGCGGGGAGAACCCGTACACAATCCACGCCGAGCTGCAGCAGACGATGAACGATTTGGTCGGAATCATCCGTAACGGCGCAGAACTTGCGCAGGCGCTGCAGAGACTGGGTGAGTTCAAGCAGCGGGTGGCGAATGTGTCGGTCACTGGGGGTCGGGCGTTCAACCCTGGGTGGCACCTGGCATTGGACCTGCAGAACCTGCTGCTGGTGTCGGAGTGTCTGGCCAAGTCCGCGTTGCTACGGGAGGAGTCACGTGGTGGGCACACTCGCGATGACTTCCCGGGCATGAGCAACCAGTGGCGACAGGTGAGCCTGGTGTGCAAGGTTGACGGCGACGATGTGTCGGTGGAGCGCCAACCGTTGACTGCTGTGCCGACCGAACTACTCGGCCTGTTCGACCTTGCAGAGTTGCAGAAGTACTTCACGGAAGCCGAGTTGTCGGCACTGAGCACGGGAGCGGGCGCATGAGTTACACAGCCAAGTTCCGTATCTGGCGCGGAGACGCCTCCGGTGGCGGTCTGGTCGACTTCGCAGTCGAGGTCAACGAAGGTGAGGTCGTACTCGACGTCGTCCACCGACTGCAAGCGACGCAGGCGGCAGACCTTGCGGTGCGCTGGAACTGCAAGGCAGGAAAGTGCGGCTCTTGCAGCGCCGAAGTCAATGGCATCCCGCGGCTGATGTGCATGACCCGGATGAACACCTTCGGCGAAGACGAAGTCATCACCGTGACTCCGTTGCGGACTTTCCCGGTCATCCGCGATCTTGTCACCGATGTGTCGTTCAACTATGTCAAGGCTCGGGAGATCCCTGCCTTCGCTCCTCCTGCGGACCTCGCGCCAGGGGAGTACCGCATGGCGCAGGTCGATGTGCAGCGCAGCCAGGAGTTCCGCAAGTGCATCGAGTGCTTCCTTTGTCAGAACACTTGCCATGTCATCCGCGACCATGAGGAGAACAAGGAGTCCTTTGCTGGTCCGCGCATGTTCATCCGCCTCGCAGAACTCGACATGCACCCGCTTGATGTGAAGGACCGCAAGCACGAAGCGCAGGAAGAGCACGGGTTGGGCATGTGCAACATCACCAAGTGCTGCACTGAAGTCTGCCCAGAGCACATCAAAATCACCGACAACGCCATCATCCCCATGAAGGAACGGGTGGTCGATGTGAAATACGACCCGTTGCGGTGGTTGGGTTCGAAGATTGGCAAGCGCCCTGGTCTGTGACGGCTGGACCACACGCATGAGGGGCCGCACCCGAGTCGGGTGCGGCCCCTCATGCGTGTGACGGAGTTAAGCGTCTCAGTTCGTGCTTGGGTCTGAGTCCTTGTGCAACTCATCGAGAGCCGCCGCTGCCTTCGCCAGGGCCTCGTCGTGCCCCCGGCTCAACTCGGCAATCGCACCGAGGCGGTCTGAGAGCCCCTTGTGAATCTTGCGCACATCGTCAACCTGCCGACGCAGCCAGGCGCGGTACTGAGCCACCTTGGCCTCGGCATCCGCTGAGAGCTGGCGTGCCTCCCGACGGGCGGCTTCGAGCAGTCGCTCGCGCTCAGCGTCGACATTGCCCAACTTCGACTGCAGTTCCCGGCGAAGGGACGCGGTCTCTGCTTCTGCTGCCGCGGCGAGCTTTCCGGCTTCGGCCTGCGCCGCAGCAACGAGCTTGCGTGCTTCGGCCTCGGCCTCAGAGATCATCTCCTGAGCCCGGCGGCTCGCTTCGGCGAGCGAGCGAGTGGCAGCCGCTTCGGCCTGTGCCTCGCGCGCATGTGCAGCCTCAATCAGCATGGCTGCTGTCTTCGATGCCAGCAACTCGATTTCGGCGCTAGACAACTCGCGCAGGTCACGCCGCTTGCGCAGGTCAGCGAGTTCGCTCTGGAGGTCGGGGGTGCCTTCGTGGGTGCTCACAGTGGAATCCTCTTCGGTCGTTCGCAGTGTTTCGGGGCGGAGCAGCGCTCCACCGCGGCATCAGGGTACCGCCCGCCTTTCCGCGACTTTGAGGCTCGTTGCCCTCTGCGCCAGCCCCGCGTAAGGGCCGCTTGAGTCTGGCGCGCAAGCGCATCGGTGCCACGCCTAGTACTGTCGTAGGCAACCTGCGGAGGCAAATAACTCTCCTCGGGTGGACCGCACTCACGCACAGGGAGCGCACTATGGGCAAGCCTGGAGATTTTTCTCGTCGTGGTCTTCTCAAGATCTCGGCTGCCTTCGTGACCCTGCCGTGGCTCGGCGCTCTGGCACCCGCTGAAGCAGCAACCTCACGGGTCTTAGGCAGCGTGTCCAAGCACGCCGTGGGCAAGACCAAGCTGTACACGAGCGTCTCGCCGGCCGTCTTTGTCACGCGCACGGCTTCGAACTCATGGACAGCCTTCACGAATGTGTGCACCCACGAGGGGGCGCAACTCGCCCTCCAGGGAAGTCAGGCTGTGTGCCCGCTACATGGAGCAGTGTTCAACCCGCGCACGGGCAAGCCCGTCGCTGGACCAGTGAGCCGGTCACTGCGCTCACGCAAGATCTCGGCACGAAACGGCAAGATCTACATCACGGTCTAGCCCTCGGGTTCATGAATCTTGGCGGTCGCTCATGAGCAAGTCAGTGTTCGTCATCGG
>CAYFKX010000028.1:0-9026 GCA_964343545.1 uncultured Bifidobacteriaceae bacterium
TGATTGGCGCGCATGCGGCGCTGTCCGCCGAGTCGTCAGTGAGTGCCCGCAACAGTGTCAGTGGTCCGGCACCTCAGTCTGTGCGCGCGCAACTGCAGCACGCTTTGCGCTGCCTCAGTGACGAGCGGAGTACCTGGTGACATCTGGCACGCTCAGGCTTCACGGTCGCGACATTCTGGATGATGCCAGCCTCACCGCCGAGGAATTTGTCGCGCTCATCGACCTCGCGCAGTCACTTGCTCGGTCATCAGCCGACGGCCACTCGCAGCCGCAATTGGTTGGTCGGGTCGTCGCAGCGTTGTTCGAGAAGACCTCCAGCCGTACTCGCTTGGCCATTGAAGTTGCCGCCGCACACCAAGGTGCACGTGCAGTGTTCCTCGACCCGGCTACATCGCAGTGGGGTCACAAGGAATCACTGGAGGACACAGCCCGCCTACTGGCACGCACCTGCAATGCCATCGCATTTCGAGGAAGTGCGCAGTCCGATCTGGAACTGATTGCAGCCGCCGCCGACGTGCCGGTCTTCAACATGCTGACCGACGATTGGCACCCCACGCAGTTATGGGCAGACATCCTCACCATGCAACAGGCCACAGCGAAGGCACTGCCAGACATCGCGTATGCGTTCATTGGCGACGGCCGCTGCAATGTCGCGAACTCCCAACTTCTCACCGGCGCCCTCCTGGGCATGGACGTACGAATCATCGCGCCGACTGCGTTGCAGCCGGCAAAGCAGGTGCGCGCGCGAGCAACGGCGCTGGCAGATGTTTCTGGTGCTCGAATCACCGTGACTGACGATGTCTGCGCCCTCGAGGGGGTTGACGTTGTCGGCACCGACGTGTGGGTCTCGATGGGTGAACCGGAACACGCCTGGGCCGAGCGAGCGTCGCTGTTGCGGCAGTACCGCGTGGACTCTGCGTTGATGGCGCGTACTGGTCGACCCGATTGCTTTTTCATGCACTGTCTGCCTGCCTTCCACGATTGCACCACCGCGGTCGGCGCCCAGATTGCCGAAGTGACGGGGCTTCACGACGGAATCGAAGTCAGCGACGAGGTGTTCCGCAGCCCCCGCAGCTTGGTATGGCAGCAGGCGGCCAACCGTGTCTGGACCACCGAAGCTCTGTTCATCTCGGCCATCGCCTAAGCCGTGACACGACTGTCCACGGCAGGACTGCCCGGCTTTCCCGCTTTGCGTGCGCCATGAACAAGCCGCTGCCTGACACACTGCAACTGTGACCTCTGCAGCTCGCGAGAGCCTCATCCGGCGGTTGTGGGCTGGTTCTCGCACAGTGCCCGTTGTGCGATGGCGAGCGAGCAGCCCTTGGCGCCCGACAACTCTCGGCGGACCATTGCTGATCGCAGGGTTGATCATCTTTGGCATCGGCGAAGGCATCGTGCTGCAATCGCGTATCGGCAATTCCCCGTGGACCGTGCTCGCAGAGGGCGTCAGCCTCACCGCTGGCCTGGACATTGGCGTCGCGACATTCATCATCAGCGCACTGGTGCTGTTGGCCTGGTGGCCGCTTCGTGAGCGCCCGGGACTGGGAACAGTCGCCAACGTCCTCGTCATCGCTGCCGCCCTAGATGCCACCACGCGCCTGCTGCCCGAAGCAACTGGTCACGCGACAGGTCTGGGCTACGCCGTAGGTGGGACTCTGCTCGTCGGGCTCGGCAGCGGCATCTACCTCACCACTGGGCTCGGCCCCGGTCCACGCGACGGCCTCATGACCTCGCTGCACCGACGAACAGGTAAGTCCGTCGCCGTTGTACGCCTGAGTATCGAACTCACAGTGTTGACTGCAGGCTGGCTACTCGGCGGCCGAATCGGCGCTGGAACCGTCATCTTCGCGCTGCTCATCCCACGCGCAGTCGCCTGGGGCTTGGCGCTGCTCGCCTTGGTTGGCCGCAGTACCCCCGCCGAAGGAACGAACTGACCACTTCTGCGAGTGACAGCTGCCTCATTGGCGCGCCAACTACATCCGCGAACCACACCAGGTGGAACCGCAGCCACCACAGTCATCGCCGCCTGTGACTGAGCGTGACACGATGCGCCTGTGCGTCAACTGTTTCCGCTGGAGCGCGAGGTCACACTCGAGGAGCTCGCCGCTGACTACATTCGCGAGCAGCACCCGCACTCTGCGAATCGCCCGTTTATCCGAGTCAACATGGTCGCCTCGCTTGACGGCGTCACTCGCGGAGCCAGTGGCACGAGCAGTGACATCGCGAGCGTTGAAGACCGTGACATGTTGCTCATGCTGAGAGCATGCGCCGATGCTGTCCTGGTGGGTGCAAGCACCGTGCGCGCTTACCCCTACCGCGCCCCGAGCGCGCGGCCACAATGGCAGCAGTTGCGCGCACATTTCGGATTAGCGCCGGCGCCGCGCCTGGTCATCGTGACCGCACGCGGTCTGCCGACAGACAACCCTTGCTTCGCCGATGCATCAAACCCGCCGTTGGTCGTGGTGGCTGCTTCATGCGACGAAGCAGCGGTGAGTGCCATGCAAACTGCAGGCGCGGAAGTGCGTCGCGTCGGCGACGGTGGTGGTGCTCGCGGCGTTGACATGCACGAGTTGCTCGCCGCGCTGCACGAGGTGGGTCTGATGCGCGTCGTGTGTGAAGGCGGGCCATCGCTGCTGTCTCAGCTGAGCGATGCTGCAGTCATCGACGAACTGTGTCTGACCACCAGCCCAGTGTGGCTCGGTGGTGGTGACTTGCACCTCACCGGCGAGCGGCCATCAGCACTCACACAGCGCTTCACGGTCTCACGCATCCTGATGGCCGCTGATGGTGGACTCTTCACTCAGTGGTCTCGCTGAGACTGAGCAAACTGCGAGGCGTCGCACTACCGTGCGCGCATGGCTGCACAAGATCCGACATCGCCTGACCTGGGCACCTCTGCTCCCGCATCGAATGTCCACACCGATGCAACGACAGACCACCTGCTGGGTGGATACCCACTGCAGCTCAGCGATGACGAGTGGCGAAGCCGCCTAGACCCGTTGGAGTACGCAGTGCTGCGCCAAGCGGGCACCGAGCCCGCGTTCAGTGGCGCCTATGTCACGACCAAGAAGGTGGGGGTCTACCGCTGCCGGGGGTGCGATGTCGAACTCTTTCGAAGCGAGACCAAGTTCGACTCCCATTGCGGGTGGCCGTCGTTTTTCACACCGCTGGCCGAAGCGCGCGTCATTGAGCGCACCGACACTAGCCACGGCATGGTCCGCACCGAGGTGCTGTGCGCAAACTGCGGCGGCCACCTCGGCCATGTGTTCGCCGGCGAGGGGTACGCCACCCCCACCGACTTGCGCTACTGCATCAACTCGGTCAGCCTGCGCTTTGAGCAGCAGTAGTGGCGGCACTCAGAAACTTATGAGTGCCACACCAGACATCGCGGCTGCGATTCCCACGTACTGAATTGGCACAAGGCGCTCCTTGAGCACGAGCCAGGCCAGTGCCACCGTCACAATCGGGTAGATGGACCCGAGCACACTCACAATTGACAGCGCACCCATCGACGTGGCCCAACCAAAGCAGACATTGGCGGCCACATCCATCACGCCGATGACAATCAAGGGCCACACTTCCGAGCGTTGTAGCCGCCGCATCGATGACCACCCGAACATGCTGATGACGAACATCGTGACTGAGAACGAGCGCATCACGAGCATGGTCATCAGCACAGAGGTCTTCGAGCCTTGAGCGATACCAAGGAGCGCCGTTCCAAAGAAAACGGCAGCCAAAGCGGCGAGTACCACAGGACGCCACGGGGCCTTCGCCGACAGCTCCGGGCCGCTGGCGAGCACGATTCCGACGACTGCGGCAGCGATGCCGGCGATCTGCACGGCCGCGAGTCGCTCACCCGACGCCAGCCCGACGATCAGCGGAATCAACACGCCCATCGCTGCAATGGGCGACACCACACCCATGGTGCCTTGGGCCAGCGCGGCGTAGAACGTGAGCAAGCCGGCGCTACCGAGTGCGCCAGCCAGCAGCGCCCACCAAAACCAGGGACCAAACGGCACTGCCCGATATGCGCCGGAGCCCAGCACCGCGGCGACGAGGACGAGCCCAGCGATGGTCTGCGACCACACCACGACCTGCCAGGCCGCCCGCTGGCGCGAGGCGGTGCCACCGAGGAAATCCGCAGCACCCCACATCAGGCTGGACATCAGTGCGAGCAATGCGGCCATAGGCGGGCAGGCTACTCAGCAAAGGCAGCGTTGCCACGGCGCCGACTCGCCGAACGTCAGGCGGGCTCACCGAGAAGCGCGTGCACTGCCCGTACCTTTGGGTGGTGACCGACGGTATGAGCGAGGTCCCTTTCCTACGGGCTGTGCCACACGACACTGCGCACACTGCCGACCACGCGAGCGCAGTTGCTGCGCTGTTTGATGCTGCAGCAGAAGTCACGGCGCCGCCGCACACCACCATCACCGTCGGGCCGACACCGCAACGACTCGCACCTTATGCGTTCACCTTGCTCGCCGATTTATCAGACGACGAAAGCGGTCTTAGCGCATCGGGTCGTTTTGTCCTGCTTCACGATCCCGCAGGGCATCCAGGCTGGCAGGGCAGTTGGCGGGTTGTGTCCTATCTGCGCGCCGAAGTCGATGAGCAGATGGCCGCAGACCCACTTCTGCCGGAGGTCGCGTGGACCTGGATGCAGGAGACGTGGCAGCAGTTTGGGGTTGATGCGGGCGAGCCAAGCGGCACAGTGACCTGCACCCAGTCGCGCCCCTTCGGGCAGATGGATGACCGCTCTGCCAGCGCTGACGTGGAGATTCGTTGCTCCTGGACCCCGGTGGCGCAAACGGACGGGCTCATCGATGTCGTTGCCAACGTCAAGGCGTGGCTGTCGGTTATGTCAACTGCCGCCGGCCTGCCACAGACGTAGCCCGAGTATCGGACGGACACCTCACGGGCGTACCCCAACCTGCCGATGGGGCGTACATGACCAGCCAACCCCAGCGCCGGCGCTCCGCCGCCGACCAGATTGCTCACTGTCCATCACATCAGACCAGGCTGGTGAGCAGCAGCGCGCTCACCCAAGGGCAAGGCAGTCAGCGCACTGGTAGCCCCAGCGCTTACCTCAGCGATGGCCGCGCGCCCGATCCCTTTGCGCCTCACATCCGCGCCCTCGTGGTTGCCAACGCGCCGGATTCGCGCACGGTCGCGGCTATCAGCGATGTGGCCGAGGTCGCCGTCGTCGCCTCGGCTGCTGCTGCCCGCGAATTCGTAGCCGCCGAACAGTTCACTGGACCGGAGGACGTTGTGGTGATTGATGGCGCTCCTTCGGATGCCGCGACGTTGACCACCGTCCAAGAGTTCCGCCGGCGGGGGTGCAGCGTGATGCTGTTGTCTCGCCGCTGTGACGAGCTAGCGGTGAGCGCCGCATGGCACTACGGGACATGCGCCTACGTCGTGACCGGAAGCCAACCTCGCGCTTGCGCACGCGATGCCGTGGCCACCTTTCATCTGAGCGAGCGCGAAATTGCCGTCTTGCAAGCGGTGGCAGATGGGGCAACGAACTGCGACATCGGACGGCAACTCAATATCTCCGGCCTGACCGTCAAGAGCCACCTCGCCCGCATCGGCCACAAGCTACACACGGGTGACCGAGCGGCGATGGTGGCGCGTGTCATGCGGGCAGGACTCATCCACTGAGACCAGCGCGGTCTAACGTGGGGCTGTGACTGACGTCGTGGAAACCGCCGACGTCGTGGAGACCACCCAACCGCTGGTACCGCTGACCGCTCCGCGCGAGCCGCTGCCTGCGGTCATCACCAGCAGCGATGAGTTGGCAGCTGCCGCAGCAGCGCTGTCTCGAGGAACCGGACCGGTGGCCATCGATGCCGAGCGGGCAAGCGGCCATCGCTACGGCCAGCGCGCCTACCTCATCCAACTGCGCAGAGCAGGTTCGGGCAGCTTCCTCATCGACCCCGTTGCTCAGCCGGACCTTTCAGTCATCAATACCGCCATCGAGGGCGCTCAATGGGTGCTGCACGCGGCGAGTCAGGACCTCGCGTGCCTCGATGAGGTCGGCCTGCGCCCGTCAGCCGGCCTGTTTGACACCGAAGTGGCTGCGCGCATCCTCGGGCGCCCCCGCGTCGGCCTGGCCGCACTGGTCGCAGAAGTCCTCGGATACTCCCTAGCCAAGGAGCACTCCGCAGTCGACTGGTCGACGCGGCCGCTTCGGACCTCGTGGCTGGTCTACGCAGCACTCGATGTGGAGCTGTTGCTTGAACTCGCCGATTCCCTGCGCGCAGATGTAGAAGCCGCGGGTAAGCAGCGTGCCGTTGCCCAAGAGTGTGAGCATGTCATCGTGCAAGCCCAAGCCGACGCGGCTCCCAAGCCAGACCCTTGGCGGCGAACTTCAGGGCTGCACAAGGTTCGTGGTCGGCGCGGGTTGGCGGTTGTCCAGGCTTTGTGGGATGCCCGCGACCGGCATGCGCGGATTGCAGATGTGCACCCCACTCGGGTTCTGCCCGATGCCGCCCTGGTCGCAGCGGCCATCGCGCTGCCAGCCACCTTCGATGCCCTTGCCGCGTTGCCAGAGTTCAGTACTGCCGGCGCTCGGCGAAACCTTCGCATGTGGTGGAAGACAGTGGCGAGCGCCTTGTCACAGGATGAGTCGGAACTGCCCGCAACGGTGAGCGGCTCCGATGCTCCGCCGCCGCCACGCGCCTGGTCACAGCGAGACCCGCAAGCCTGGGCGCGACTCGAGGCAGCGCGTGCAACTCTGGCTGACATCGCGCAGGCGCAGCAGATTCCGCTGGAGAACCTGCTCAAGCCAGATTCATTACGACGCCTGTGCTGGTCCCCGCCAGCAACGCCTTCGGCCAGTGCGATCGAAGCAAGTCTTGTGGCGATGGGTGCCCGCCCGTGGCAGATTGATTTGGTCGTGCCGGCGGTGGTGGCGGCGTGGCAGCCACAGGGACCCGCGGAGACATCAACTCCGTCGCCTGCCCCGGTGCCAGACTCCCAGGGGCCATCGGCTGAACCTTCGGGCAACCCGGCTGAGTGAGACCAGGGCTCAGCATCGAGGACTGAGTGCTACCCCACGTGCGAACTCCGGACCGCTGGGGTAAGGTTAGGTTTACCTAACCAGCATTCCCCGCTGGTTCGCATCCGAGGAGCACAACGTGCTGTCCAACGCCGTTATCGGCCTTCGTGAGGGCCTTGAGGCCGCGCTCGTCGTCGGCATTCTGCTGGCCTACCTGACCAAGACCGACCGCCTACACCTGAAGCGCTCCGTGTGGGTTGGCGTCGGCGCGGCGGTGGGCCTGAGCCTCGTGGTGGGCGTAGCGCTACAACAGGTGTCGGAGGAACTCGGTGAGCGGGCGTCTGAGATTTTCGCTGGCGCAATGTCATTGGCCGCGGTCGCACTGGTCACGTGGATGATTTTTTGGATGCGCCGCACTGCGCGCAGCCTGCGCAGCGAGTTGCAAGGTCGACTTGATGCTGCAGCGGCGGTCAGTAGCTTCTCAGTAGCAGCGTTGGCGTTTGTCGCTGTTGCCCGTGAAGGCGTGGAGACTGCGTTGTTTCTGTGGACCTCCGTCGCTAGCGGGCAGAACGCCTTGGCTGGGACCTTCGGCGCCTTGCTCGGGTTGGCCGTCGCGATCATGCTCGGTCGCCTACTGCTGCTGGGAGCCATCAAGATGGATCTCGGCAAGTTCTTCCGCATCTCCGGAGCAGCTCTCGTCGTAGTGGCCGGGGCCGTTTTTGCCTATGGAATTCACGAGTTGCAGGAGGCGCACCTGCTGCCAGGAGAGGATGCGTTGGCTTTCGACATCTCGGCCCAGGTCGGCAAAGAGTCCGCACTAGGCACCGTGATGTCGGTGCTCACCGGCTTCGGACCAACCACAAGTTGGCTGCAGTTGTTTGCCTGGATCGGCTACGTGGCCGTGGTGATGACAATGTTCTTGCGCCCGCAGGGCCCGTCCGTGACGCCGGCGTCGCAGACCTCAGGCGAGCCACGCACGCCAGCGCGGGTGTAAACGAGCAATTAGTACGCGCGACCCATGCGCAACCAGCAACTACTGCTGGTTGCGCATGAACTGCGGCAGGGCTGCCACCACTGCGTCGACCGTAATGCCGGCCGCAGCGAGTACCTGCGCTCTCGTGCCGTGTGCGAGGAACTGTGCTGGCGCGCCGATGACCTTCACCGATGCAGTCACCGACTCATCGCGCAGATACTGCGCGACTGCCGAGCCCACCCCACCAACTCGTACACCGTCCTCGACCACGACCACATCGCGCACACCGCGTGCCAAATCAGCGATGACCGCAGGCACAGGCTTGACCCAGCGCGGGTCCACCACCACGACCTTGGCTCCCGCTGCTCGCAATTGGCCAGCGGCCTCAAGGGCCAGCGTGGCCATCGCACCGACGGCGACGATGAGCACATCGGGGCTGGCGTCCTCGGTGAGCACGTCAACACCGCCGATACTGCGAACTGCTGGGATGGGAGCCGGCGCGGCGCCCTTGGGGAACCGCACGACCGTCGGCTCGTGACGACAGGACGCAGCCTCACGAAGCAACTCCCCTAGTTGCACGGCGTCACGCGGGGCGGCAACGCGCAAACCGGGCACGGGTTGCAGCAGGGCTAGGTCCCACATTCCGTGGTGAGACGGGCCGTCGTCGCCGGTGATGCCCGCTCGGTCGAGCACGAAGGTCACACCGGCCTTGTGCAGCGCGCAGTCCATGAGTACCTGGTCGAAGGCCCGGTTCAAGAACGTGGAGTACACCGCGACCACCGGGTGCATGCCGGCGTAGGCCAACCCGGCAGCGCTGGTCACGGCGTGCTGCTCGGCGATGCCGACATCGAAGGTTCGCTCCGGGAACTTGCGCGAGAACGCCTCGAGGCCGGTCGGGCCGAGCATGGCCGCCGTAATCGCGACCACGTCATCGCGCTCGCGGCCGAGCTGCACAAGCGCATCGGAGAACGCATTTGTCCAACTCGGTGCAGGTGTGCTCACCGGCACCCCGGTCACCGGATCGACCACTGACACGGCGTGGAAGCGCTCCGC
>CAYFKX010000029.1:0-8697 GCA_964343545.1 uncultured Bifidobacteriaceae bacterium
TCGATGTCCACCATCGCAGGCTCAGACATGTGTGCCGCTCACATATGTGCGCCGCACCCGCTGACCCAGGCGGGTGATGATCTCGTAGCTGATGGTGCCGCAGGCGGCCGCGAACTCATCAACCGTCGGCACCCCGTCGTGTTGGTCACCGAAGAACACTGCCATGTCACCGAGAGCAACATCGGACCCGGCGCCGACATCCACACTGAGCTGATCCATGCTCACTCGTCCGCTGACGGTAAACCGCTGACCGATGTGAATTGGGGCGACCCCACTTGCAGCGCGCGGGATGCCATCGGCGTAGCCAGCGTTGATCAAGGCCACCCGGGTGAGCTCACGCGTGTGATACGTGTGCGCATACCCGACGCCGTGACCTGCCGGCAATGTCTTCACCCCGATGACCGGTGCGCGCAATGTCATCGCCGGTCGCAGGCCGATGTCGTTCGCGCTCACCTGCGCGGGCATCGGCGAGATGCCGTAGACCGCCAGGCCCGGGCGCACGAGGTCGAAGTGCAAGTCGGTTCTGGTGATGGTGGCCGCGGAGTTCGCGAGATGCCGCCACCGGATTTCGAGCCCAGCACTTGCGGCGACGTCCACTGCAGCCAGGAAGGCCGCACGTTGAGCGTCAATTGTTGGGTGGTGTGGAGCATCCGCGAATGCCAGGTGCGACCACATGCCCACAACCTCGACACGTCCCGCAGCCTGCGCAGCCGCCGCTGCCGCGACGAGTTGCTCCCATTGCTCACCCGATGGTGCGCCCTCACGGCCAAGCCCGCAGTCCACAGCCAAGTGGACAGTGGCCGTACGCCCACATCCAGCGGCCGCCGCTGCGATGCGCTCGAGGATGACTGGTGAGGAGGCCGACAGGTGCACATCTGCCTCAATGGCGGCGGCGAAGTGCGAATCGCGTGCGGTCAGCCAGGCAAATACCTTGCCATGGTCACCTGCCGCACGTAGTTGCAAAGCCTCGTCGATGCTGGCAACGCCTAGCCAATGCGCACCGCCAGCTCGAATCGCTGCGGAACTGATGGCCGCGCCATGGCCATAACCATCGGCTTTGACGACAGCCATGAGCTCTGCAGTTGGGCTCTTGTCGCACAGTGTTGCCACATTGTTTGTGATTGCTGCGAGGTCGATAACGGCCTCAAGGCCGTCCCTGGTATCGGTCATCGCCGCTCCTGCTCGGTCAACTCTTTCAGCGCGTAAGGCAGCAACTCCATCACATCAACCGCAGTCACCGGTGTCAGTCGGGCAGTGGCATACGCGCCCGCGTACGCGTGGGCACGGACGGCACCTGCTGCCACGTCCGCAGCAGCCTGCGGGCTCGTTGCCTGGTGCGATGCGAGCATCGACCCGAGGAGGCCGGCGAGCACATCACCGGTACCAGCAGTCGCCAATTCCGGGCCGGCGATGGCGTCCACGGACACCACCGCCTGTGCAGTCGCCACAACAGTGCCCGCACCCTTGAGCACGGTCACTGTCCCGAAACGCTGTGCTAGGTCCACTGCCGCCCGCGAACGTGCGATCGCATCGGGGGCGTGGACGAAGTCAACGTCATCGCCATCTTTGCCGAGAACTGCAGGCGCCTCAAAAGTTCTGGTCCAATCCACACCCATTCGTCCGGCCTCACCTTCATGAGGCGTGATCACGACGGGCGCCATGCGGGATTGCACCTGTTGTTGCGTGCTCGGGTCATGAGCTAGGTGATCAAGCATGCCAGCGTCGATGACCACCGGTGCGTCAGTGCGCAGACAGTGGTGCAGCGCGGCCTGCACGGCTGTGTCGTCCGCATTCGTTCCACAGCCGACGACGAATGCAGTTGCGCTGCGCAGGGCATCTGGGTCCAATCCCTCGCTGACGACAACATCGGGGAATCGCTGCAGCACCAACTCACGCACAAACGGCTCCGAGCAGACCAGGCGTACGTAGCCGGCGCCACCGCGACGCGCGCCACCCACCGCCAAGACCGCGGCACCAGGGAATCGCTGCGATCCAGCAACAACAACTACCATCCCGCGGCTGTACTTGCTGGCGTGGCGCTGCAACTCAGGTAAGACGCGGTTACTCATGCGCTCGACTCGGCGACCACGTAGGCGATGGCCAAGCCGCCATCGTGGCTCAGCGATACATGCCAACGGCTGATGCCGCGAAACCTTGCTGCCTCCGCGACGGTGCCGCGGGTGACGATCAGCGGTGCGCCGGATTCTTCCGACAGCACTTCGCAGTCATGCCAGGCGAGGCTGGCCGGAGCCCCGAGGGCTTTGGCAACTGCCTCCTTTGCCGCGAACCGGGCTGCCAGCCGATGCCCTGCTGGCCTGTTACCCAGTGCGGCCAACTCGCGCTCAGTGAATAGACGGCTGCGCATCCCAGGGGTGCGACTTAAGGCGAGTGCGAATCTGCGGACCGAGACGACGTCGACGCCGACTCCGACAATCACTGCGGCACCTTGCGCGGCCTACTCGACCGTGACGGATTTCGCGAGGTTACGAGGCATATCCACATCGTGGCCCTTCGCCGTGGCCATTTCGCAGGCAAGAATCTGCAACGGCACGGTTGCGAGCAAAGGTTGCAACAGCGTTGGGGCCTCCGGGATGCGGATAAGCACGTCCGCGTACGGGGTCACCGTGTCGTCGCCTTCCTCGGCAATCACGATGGTCTTCGCACCGCGGGCACGCACCTCTTGCACATTGCTCACGATTTTCTCGTGTAATACATCGCGACCCGTCTTCGGCGGCACCACCACGACAACCGGCATGCCCTGGTCAATGAGTGCGATTGGGCCGTGCTTCAACTCCCCTGCCGCGAAACCTTCGGCATGCATGTAGGCGAGCTCTTTCAGCTTGAGCGCACCCTCAAGTGCGACTGGATACCCCACATGTCGACCGATGAACAGCACTGAGGTGGCATCGCTCAACTCACGGGCGACAGCTCGCACATGTTCGGTGGTGTCTAGCACCAAGTCGATGCGGCGTGGCATGTCGTCCAACTGCTGCAGTACCGATGCGATCTCGTCGGCGAACTTCGTGTTGTGCACCTGCGCAAGGAACAATCCCACGAGGTACGCCGCGACGACCTGGGTGAGGAATGCCTTGGTCGAGGCCACAGCGATTTCTGGTCCAGCGTTCGTGTAGAGCACCCCATCGCTTTCACGCGGGATGGTTGCGCCGCGGGTATTGCAGATAGCGAGGACCTTTGCGCCCTGGTCCTTCGCGTGTCGCAGAGCCATGATTGTGTCCATGGTCTCGCCGGACTGCGAGATGGCGATGACGAGTGAACGCTCGTTCACGATGGGGTCGCGGTAGCGGAACTCACTCGCGAGCTCGACCTCGCACGGGATTCGGGTCCAGTGCTCGATGGCGTACTTCGCAATCATCCCCGCGTGATAGGCCGTGCCGCAGGCGACGATGACTACTTTGCTGATGTCGCGGAACTGCTCCTGCGGAATGCGAATCTCGTCCAACGTCAGGCTGCCACTGGACATGCGCCCGAGCAGTGTGTCAGCCACAGCCTTCGGCTGTTCGGCGATCTCTTTCAGCATGAAGAGGTCATAACCGCCACGCTCCGCAGCTGCCGCATCCCAGGTGACCTCAAACTCGGTGACGTCTGCGGGTGCGCCATCGAAGTCCGTGATGACGACCTCAGCCGGGGTGATGGTCACAACCTGGTCTTGGCCTAACTCGATGGCATGGCGCGTGTGCTCGATGAACGCGGAAACATCGGAGGCGAGGAAGTTCTCCCCCTCACCGCGGCCCACCACCAGGGGCGAGTTACGACGCGCGGCGACGACCACATCGGGTTGATTAGCCACGATGGCCACAAGGGTGAAAGCGCCGTGCAGCCGTCGGCAGACGCGACGCATCGCCTCAGCGAGGTCACCACCCACCGTCGGCAGGACGATCTGCAGCAAGTGCGCGGCCACTTCGGTGTCGGTCTCGGACCGAAGCTCGATACCTAAGCCAGTGAGTTCATCGCGTAGTTCCGCGAAGTTTTCGATGATGCCGTTGTGGATGACCGCGACCGAGCCGTCACTGCTCACATGCGGGTGGGCGTTGGAGTCAGTCGGGCCACCGTGCGTTGCCCACCGGGTATGACCGATGCCAGTCGAGGACGCCACCAGCGGCTCAGCAGCAATGACGTCCTGCAAGTTCGCCAGCTTCCCAGCCTTCTTGCGGGTGCTCAGACCGTCCTCAGTCACGATGGCAACACCGGCCGAGTCGTACCCGCGATACTCCAGGCGTTTTAGGCCAGCGACAACGACGTCGAGAGCCGACTTCGAGCCGACATATCCCACGATTCCACACATGGGGGTCAGCCTAGACCGCGAAGAACCTCAGCAAGGCTGCCTGCGACTTCCTCCGCCTGCTGCGATGTCGGAGCCTCGACCATGACCCGCACGACCGGCTCGGTTCCCGACGGGCGCAGCAACACCCGACCGGTCTCGCCCAGGAGAGCCTCGGCTGCAGCCACCGCCGCGGCCACCGCAGGTGACTGGGCCGCCGCCTGCTTGTCGACGCCCTTCACATTGACCAGCACTTGCGGGAGTTTCTCCACCGCACTTGCCGCCTGCGCCAAGGTCGAACCCGTACGTGCCACCTCAGCGAGTAGATGCAGCGCAGTCAGCAAGCCGTCGCCGGTGGTCGCGTGCTCACTCAAGATGACGTGGCCGCTCTGCTCACCACCAAGGGTGTAGCCACTGGCGCGCATCTCTTCCAGCACATACCGGTCGCCCACCCCGGTGTGCACAACCGTGATACCTGCAGCACGCATCGCCAGAGTGAAGCCGAGGTTCGCCATGACTGTCGCAACCACGGTGTCACCTGGCAGTTCACCGCGCTCCTTCAACCCGCGAGCAAGGATGGCGAGAATGTGATCACCGTCTACGACGTTGCCTTCGGCATCCACCGCGAGGCAGCGGTCAGCGTCGCCATCGTGAGCAATGCCGGCATCAGCGCTCACCTCACGCACCGCGCGGATGAGATCGCCGAGATGTGTAGAGCCACAGTCAGCATTGATGTTGAGGCCATCGGGGGTAGCGTGAATAGTCACAACCTCCGCGCCAGCGCGACGGTAGGCATCAGCGGCCACCGACGAAGCTGCGCCGTTCGCGCAGTCGACCACGATCTTCAGGCCGTCCAACGGCCGCGCATCGGCACCGCCGAGACTGTTCAGCAGGTGCTCGACGTACTCCCCGCCGCCGATGTGGTGGTCGCTGACCCGACCGATGTGCGAGCCGGTCGGGCGGTCAGTCATGCCTTGTGCCAGCTGGGCCTCGATAGCGTCCTCAACTGAGTCCGGCAGTTTGTGCCCACCGGCGGCGAACAACTTGATGCCGTTGTCCGGCATCGGGTTGTGGCTCGCACTGAGCATCACGCCAAAGTCCGCGCCGAGGGTGCCCGTGAGGAACGCGACCGCGGGCGTCGGCAGCACCCCGACGCGGATGACATCGGCACCAGCAGCAGTCAGCCCAGCCACCACTGCGCTCTCGAGCATCTCGCCCGAGGCCCGTGGGTCACGGCCAACGACAACTTTGGTGCGGCCGGCAGAAGAACCGAGCACCACGGCAGCGGCCGACGCCAAACCCATTGCGAGTTCGGGCGTCAGGTAGTCGTTCGCCAGACCACGTACACCGTCGGTACCGAAGAGGCGAGCCATTGGTCTGAGGTGTGAAGGAACGTCAGCGCTTGCTGTACTGCGGCGCCTTGCGCGCCTTCTTCAAGCCGTACTTCTTGCGCTCCTTGGCACGCGGGTCACGCGTGAGGTAGCCAGCCTTCTTCAACGGGCTGCGGAAGACCTCGACGTCCATCTCGTTCAGCGCGCGAGCGATACCCAGGCGCAGCGCACCTGCCTGGCCGCTCACACCACCGCCGCTGATGCGGGCGATGACATCGAACCGCCCTTCGAGGTCCAGAGCCTTGAATGGGTCGTTCACCGACTGCTGGTGAACCTTGTTCGGGAAGTACTCAGCGAGTTCGCGACCGTTGATGGTCCAGCGTCCGGTGCCCGGCACCAGACGCACCCGCGCGACAGCCTCCTTGCGGCGGCCAGTAGCGCCGGACTTCGCGATGGTGCCGCCGCGGCCGGCGGACGACTTCGCAGTCGGTGTCTCGGAGGTGTAGCTGCTCGGGATGGCCTCGTCGGCGGTCTCGATGGTGGTGTCGCTCACTGTGATTCCTTGTCAGTCCTACTGCGAGACCTGGGTGATCTCGAAAACCTGGGGTTGCTGGGAGGCGTGCGGGTGGGTGTCACCGGCGTACACCTTGAGCTTCGTCAACTGCTGCGCACCGAGCTTGTTGTGCGGGAGCATGCCCTTGACGGCCTTCTCGATAGCGCGGCGCGGGTTGGTCTTGAGCAAGTCGCCGTAGGCGGTGGCACGCAGACCGCCCGGGTGCAGCGAGTGGCGGTAGTCGAACTTCTGGGTGAGCTTGGAACCGCTCAACGCCACCTTGTCGGCGTTGATGACGATGACGAAGTCACCGGTGTCCACATGCGGAGCGAAGCTCGGCTTGTGCTTGCCGCGCAGCAGGGTTGCGACATGGGTCGCCAACCGACCGAGCACCACGTCAGTGGCGTCGATGACATGCCAGGTGCGAGTGATCTCGCCCGGCTTGGGGGTGTAAGTACGCACGACAACTGCCTTCGCTCACGGGTGTTACTCGGGATGTGTCCAGCGGCAGGAGCCGTCAGGCACAAGGGGAAAGGCTACCCGCAACGCTGAGGAGCTGCTCAGGTGGGTCTGCGCCCCAGAGCAACTGCCCTACCGGGCCCGACTGACGCGGTCGACGCCCGATGATGGCGCTAAGCCCCTGCGTCGAGCCCATGCGTCGAGCCCATGCGTCAACTCACGCTCAGCCCGCGGAGGGCAGGCTGTGCTCCCAGACCGGCTGGTCGGATTCGTATACCCGCCCGTCGGCGCCGAACACCAGGAATCGGTCGAAGCTGCGGGTGAACCAGCGGTCGTGGGTCACGGCCAGCACGGTGCCGGTGTAGGCGGCGAGGCCATCTTCCAGCGCTTGTGCGGACTGCAGGTCGAGGTTGTCCGTCGGCTCATCAAGCAACAGCAGGGTGGCGCCGCCGAGTTCCAGCAACAGGATCTGCAGCCGTGCCTGCTGGCCTCCCGAGAGGGTCTCGAAAGTCTGTTCGGCCGCATGGGACAACTCGTATCGCGCCAGCGCTCGCCCGGCCGCTTCTCGGTCCATACCCGGGCGGTGCTCATCGCCGCGCCCCAGGATGTCGATGAGTGTGCGGCCAAGGAACTCCGGGTGTGCATGGGTCTGCGCGAACCAGCCCGGGCGTACCCGCGCGCCCAACTTGGCCACCCCGGTGTGCCGCACCGACTCGATGACAAGGTCGCTGATTGGCAGGTGCTCCGGCTCAGGATCAGTGCCGCCGGCGGCGAGCAGTCGCAGGAAGTGTGACTTACCAGAGCCGTTTGCGCCGAGCACCGCTACTCGCTCGCCAAACCACACTTCCGTGCTGAACGGCTGAGTCAGATTGGTCAACTGCAGTCCTTCACAAACGATTGCTCGCTTGCCAGTGCGGCCGCCCGTCATACGCATCTGCACGGTCTGCTCGCGCGGAATCGCTTGCGGCGGACCCGCTTCCTCGAACTTGGCCAAGCGCGTCTTGGCCGCTTGGTACCGACCGGCCAAGCCGTCGTTGTATTTCGCCTTTTCCTTATACATGAGCACGAGTGCCTTCAACTTCACGTGCTCTTCGTCCCAGCGCCTGCGCAGTTCTTCGAAGCGTGCAAAGCGCTCCTGCCGAGTTTGCTCATAGGTCGCCCACCCGCCGCCGTGCGTCCAGACGGTGTTGCCAGCGGCACCAAGTTCTACCGTGATGATGGTCTTCGCCACTCGCGCAAGCAGCTCGCGGTCGTGGGAGATGAACAACACCGTCTTCTTCGTCTCCAGGATGCGATCCTCAAGCCAACGCTTGGTGGGAACATCAAGGTAGTTGTCGGGCTCGTCGAGCAGCAGCACTTCTTGCGGCCCGCGCAGGAACGCCTCGAGCACCAGCCGCTTCTGCTCGCCGCCGGACAGCGTCGCCGTCTCCCGCCATTGCGCCCGCTCAAATGGAATCCCCAGTGTGGCCATCGTGCAGACGTCCCACATCACTTCGATGTCGTAGCCGCCGACTTCAGCCCAGTCCGCCAGCGCCTGCGCATACGCCATCTGCGTGGGCTCATCATCATGTTCCATCATCGCCAGTTCCGTGCGCGCAAGGTTCGCCGCCGCACGCTGGATCGGCTCGGGCGACACAACTAACAGCAAGTCGCGCAACGTTCCTTCAGTCATGTGGCCGATGAACTGTCGCATCACCGCCAAACCACCGCTGCGGGTAATGACACCGTCATACTCGTCAAGATCGCCGGCGATCATGCGGAACAACGTGGTCTTGCCGGCACCGTTGGCACCGATGAGAGCCACCTTCTGCCCGTCCCCCACGCGAAAGGAGATGTCATCGAGCAGCACCCGCCCATCAGGCAGGGTGAAAGTCACATGTGCGACGTCGATGTGACCCATGGCCGCATTCTCGCCGTTGCTTCATCTGTGGCTGAGCGCGGCCACCGCTGGGCCGTTCGCGACGCGCGCGGTGTGTTCGAAATGCAGCGTGCTCGAGGTGCTCGGGGTGTTTGAGGTGCTCGGTCCGCTCGGGGTGCAGTGCGCTCGGTGTGTTTGAGGTGCTCGGTGCGCTCGA
>CAYFKX010000030.1:0-8650 GCA_964343545.1 uncultured Bifidobacteriaceae bacterium
AACGGACGTCGGATCGTGCGCGCCCTGGAGGTCGTGGCTTTGACCGGGGCGTTCCAGGCTGCGTTGCCTGAGCCGAGCGACGTCATCACAGCGGTCAGTATCGGGCTCGATGTTCCCCGAGCCGACCTGAATGCCAGGGTTGACGCGCGAGTGGATCAGATGTGGGCAGATGGGTTCGTGGATGAAGTACGTGAACTGCGCATACACGGCCTTGATGACAGCCCTACGGCTCGCGCCGCGTTGGGCTATTCGCAGATTCTGCAAGCTTTGCGCGAGCAGGCCGACCCAGAATCCGCCCGAGAGCCCACCAAAATTGCTACCCGACGTTTCGCTCGACGTCAACTGTCGTGGTTCCGCAGAGACCCTGCAACACAGTGGTTCAACCCCAGCCAGCCAGATCTCGCTGTCCACATAGCCCGTTTGTGGCAGCACTCGCAAGTCACGACCACTGCGTAGACTTGCGGCAATGCTTAGTCCATCCCAGCCAGCCCCGCGCCGTCAGCAATGGCGCTACTGGAAAGGCGATGGCACAGGTAATGACTTCGTTGTCGTACTCGATCTTGACGACGACTTCTCATGCGATGCCCGTGAGATTGCTGCGCTGTGCAATCGACTATCCGGCATCGGCGCCGACGGCTTGCTTCGCGTGGCACGTCACACCGCGATTGCGGGCGAGAACGATGCGTCCTTCTTCATGGACTACCACAACGCAGATGGCTCTCTTGCCGAGATGTGCGGCAACGGCATTCGAGTGTTCACTCGATTCCTGATTGAGCAAGGTCTCATCAGTTACGGCGTGCACCAGATCGCAACGCGAGCGGGTGTGCTCACTGTCTCGGCCGAGCCTGAAACTGACATCAGCGTCGACATGGGTACCGCCGAAGTGCTGTCCGAGGAGTTGTCTGTAGTTGTTGCTGACGGCGCAGTGAGCAAGGCAGTCGCGGTGCGCATGCCCAACCCGCATGCCGTGGCAGTGACCGATGACCTGCTCATTGACCTGTCAACGAGCCCGCGGCATCACCCCGAACACGTGCTTGCCGACGGTGCGAACTATGAGTTCGTCACCTTGCTCGCACCTGGGCACATCGCGATGCGGGTCTATGAGCGGGGCGTGGGGCAGACGCAGTCTTGTGGAACCGGTGCGTGTGCTGCCGCGGTTGTCGCAGCGGCGCGGTGGGGTTTGGGTGATTCGTGGACCATGCACGTGGATGTACCTGGCGGGCAGCTGCGGGTGCACCGTGATCTGCACGAACACCTGCACCTGCAAGGTCCGGCCCAGATCACCGAGTCGGGACTGTTTGCTTTCGCGGCCGACGGCAACCTGCAGATCAGTGACGTGGTCGTACATGCGCAGCCAAACCCTCAGCCAACGCCAGTTGATGAGCAGGTCGATGCGGCGACATCTGCGGTTCCGACGTCCCGAGTCCAGACGGAATCCACCCAGTGACATCGAGCAGCGAGGATTCCTTTCGCGAGGTCACGACGGTCAGTGTCGGCGAACTCGATCTGGAGGATCGTGCGGCACTTCGCCGCGTTATTGGACTGGGTACTGAGCTTCAAGACGTCACTGACGCTGAGTATCGCCAAGTACGTCTCGAGCAGGTCGTGCTTGTCGGGGTATGGACATCCGGTACCGCTGCCGACGCCGAACGTTCACTGGCTGAACTGGCAGCTCTTGCCGAGACTGCCGGCTCGGTCGTGCTTGAAGCAGTCATGCAACGTCGCGATCGGCCCGATCCTGCGACCTACATCGGCTCGGGAAAGGCTCGTGAGTTGCGCGACCTCGTCCTGCGCGCAGGTGCTGACACCATCATCTGTGACGGCGAGTTGTCACCTGGGCAGTTGCAGCAACTCGAGAAAGTGACAAAGGTCAAGGTCGTAGACCGCACCTGGCTGATCTTGGACATCTTCGCCCAACACGCAAGTAGTCGCGAAGGCAAAGCGCAAGTCGCTCTCGCGCAAATGCAATACATGCTGCCGCGCCTGCGTGGCTGGGGTGAGGCGATGAGTCGGCAAGCCGGTGGGATCGGAACCCGAGGACCGGGTGAGACGAAGATCGAGACCGATCGACGGCGCATCCGTGACCAGATGGCACGGTTGCGCCGAGAGTTGCGTGAGATGCAGAAGGTGCGCCAGACCAAGCGCGGTCAGCGCAGTTCTAGTGGTATCGCCCGGGTGGCCATCGCTGGCTACACGAACGCAGGCAAGTCCTCGCTGCTCAACCGCATCACCGGTGCTGGCGTGTTGGTTGAGGACGCCTTGTTCGCTACGTTGGACCCGACCACCCGACGGACGCAGACTGCCTCTGGGCGCCCGTTCGTTGTCAGTGACACTGTCGGCTTCGTCCGTCATCTGCCGCATCAACTGATCGAGTCATTTCGGTCCACACTGGAGGAAGTCACTGAGGCTGACCTCGTCCTGCACGTAGTAGATGCCAGCGACCCTGAGCCGGAATTGCAGATCTCAGCGGTGCGTGAGGTTCTGGCGGACGTCGGAGCGCACGATCTTGCGGAAGTCATAGTGCTGAACAAGGCAGACCTGGCCGACCCCTTGGTGTTGGCGCGCGTGATGCGTACCGAGTCCGACGCGCTCGTCGTGTCCGCCGCAACTGGGCAAGGGCTCGCCGAGCTGCTTGAGCGAGTTGAGCAGCTCTTGCCGCGGCCGCGAGTGCGAGTGGACGTGCTCATCCCGTATGACCAGGGTCAGCATGTGTCCTCGGTGTTTGAACACGGTGACGTGCTGCACCTAGAGCACACCGACAGTGGAACCAGCATCGAGGCGCTTGTCCCGCAGTGGTTGGCCGCCGTGCTCACGCCCTTTGAGCGACTACCCGACCCCCGGCAGCAATCGCAGGCGCAGTCATGACCGCCAACTCGCAGTCGACCCGCTCGGCCGTGTCGGTGTCGCAGGCGTTGCAACGAGCAGTAGTCGGTGTTTCAGGGGAGCATCGACCCGGCCAGTTGGCAATGGCAGAAGCAGTAGCACACACGCTCGCAGGCGAACGGACTTTGCTGGTGCAAGCAGGTACCGGGACCGGTAAGTCGCTGGCCTACCTGACTCCAGCCATCTTGTATGCACTCGGGCAATCCGAGCACACCACTCGCAGCGGACCAGTCATCATCGCCACAGCCACCCTGGCACTGCAGCGGCAATTGGTGGAACGTGACTTGCCGCGCTTAGCGGATGCACTTGAACCGTTGCTCGCTCGTCGCCCGACATTTGCCGTGCTCAAGGGTCGCCACAACTACGTGTGCAAGGACAAACTCAATCGGGATGCACCCGAGGATGACGGCGATGCGGCACTCTTCGAGACGCCTCGCAGCGCACTCGGTCGGCAAGCCAAGGCCCTCCGTGAGTGGGCCGACAGCACGACAACGGGGGACCGAGACGAGTTGACTGATGCGGTACCAGCACAACTATGGCGAGCGCTGTCGGTACAGCGGCGGGAGTGCGTGGGTGTCGCCAAGTGTGCTTTCGGCCAGGAGTGTTTTGTGGAATCCGCGAGGGATGCAGCGCGTGAGGCTGACATCATCGTCACCAACCACGCGATGCTGGCTGTCCACCTCATTGAGCAGATTCCGGTGCTGCCCGAGCACGATGCCATCGTTGTCGATGAGGCGCATGAACTCGTGGACCGCACCACCAGCTCGGCGACGGTGGAGTTGACCGGCGCGGCAGTTGATCGGGCAGCCGCCAGGGCTGGTCGTCTGCTTGATGGCGACCTCGTCGAGCGGGTGTCCGAGGCGGCAGCACTGCTGAGCAGTGCCCTCGATGAACTCGTTGACTCACCGACAAGCACGGTGCAACTGCGCGAATTGCCTGGTCAGTTGTTCCTGGCTCTGACCCGGGTGCGTGAGGCCACCAGTCGCGCGGTCGCTGCCTTGACGGCTGAACGTGACGGGGATTCCGAAGATGCTGGTGCTCGCCAGCGGGCCCGTGGAGCGTTGGAGGAGGCCCATGACATCGCCGGTGAGTTGTTGGCGATGTCTGAACGCGATGTGGTGTGGGTGTCAGCTACTGCACGCGGATCCGCGGCAGTGCACCTCGCGCCACTGTCGGTGGCTGCGGTGCTGCGCGATCGACTTTTTGCTGACCGCGCGGTTGTTCTCACCAGCGCCACCGTGACGTTGGGCGGTTCATTCACCCCGTTGGCCCAATCGGTAGGTCTGTCCACCGAGCCGACAGCGGACTTCGAGGCACTTGACGTTGGCTCGCCGTTTGACCACCGACGTCAGGGAATTTTGTACTGCCCTGCGCACCTGCCGCCGCCAGGACCCGATGGACCCACTGGGGCGGCACTGGCCGAACTTGCTGACCTCATCGAGGCTGCCGGCGGTCGCACGCTGGCGCTGTTCTCATCGTGGCGTGGGGTTGAGACAGCTGCGGAGTATCTGCAGGCCGCTTTCGTCCAACGTGGACTTGGTGATGGCATCGATCTCATCGTTCAACAGCGCGGTGATGCCGTCGGGCAGTTGGTGGAGCGATTTGCTGCGGATGAGTCGTCCTGCCTGCTCGGCACCTTGTCCTTGTGGCAGGGAGTCGATGTCCCTGGGGCAAGTTGCAGCCTGGTCACGATTGACCGCCTGCCATTCCCGAGACCAGATGAGCCAGTGACCAGCGCCCGATCGCGCGCTGCCGACGAGTCTGGCAGCAATGGGTTCATGAGCGTGTCACTGCCGAGGGCGGCGTTGCTACTAGCGCAAGGCGCCGGCCGACTCATCCGCAGCAGTGACGACCGTGGCGTCATTGCGGTCTTGGACTCGCGGTTGGCGAATGCGCGCTACGGCAGTTACTTGCGTTCGAGTTTGCCGCCGTATTGGTGGACGACTGACCGTGATGCGGTCCGGCTCGCGCTGACACGCTTGAACGCCGATCTCACACCCGGCGCAGCACGCTGACGACTTTGCCCATGATCTGAGCGTGGTCCCCGGCAATCGGGGTGTAGTCGCGATTACGCGGCATCAGCCACACATGGCCGTCGCTGTCGCGCTTGAAGACCTTGACCGTTGCCTCATCGTCAAGCAGCGCCGCGACGATGTCTCCGGCTTCACATGTGTGCTGCTGGCGCACGACTACCCAGTCGCCATCGCAGATTGCCGCATCGATCATGGAATCGCCGACGACCTTGAGCATGAACAAAGTTCCTTCGCCCACAAGTTGTTTGGGCAAGGTGAAAACGTCCTCAACGTGCTCCTGCGCGGTGATGGGTCCACCTGCGGCAATTCGGCCAACCAGCGGCACGAGTGCGCTGGCGCTGGTGATGTCCTCGTTGACCACCACCGTTGGACCTTCCGCGGCGGGGTGCGAGTCGGTGGTGATGCGCAATCCGCGCGAGACGCTCGCCTCCTGGTCAAGCAGTCCGAGCCCTTGGAGTGCTCGCAGCTGGTGTTGCACGCTCGCGGGGCTCTTCAGTCCTACGGCGGCACCGATCTCGCGCATCGAAGGCGGATAACCACGCTCGTTGACCGTGCTGACGATGAAATCCAGGATCTGCTGCTGGCGCAGGGTCGGACCCTGACCCTCAGGTCCTGCGGCCTTGCGGCCACGCCGCATCGGGATGACGACGGCTTCGAGCCCGTGTTCGTCGGACGTACCCATGACTGCCTCCACGTGGGGTTGTGAGCGGGACATTAGCCGACCGCGCCACCAAAATCAAACATTTGTTCGACCCCCTGCTGGCGTGTTGTCGGTCGGGTGTGCTACAAAACGCACATCTGTTCGAACGAACATCTGTTCGAGTGGATGCGCTAGTGCCGCACGAACCCCCGCACGAACCCCCGCACGGAGTAGCAGAGAGGCGACCGACATGGCCAGCATCGCGGTTCTTCACACACCTTCGCAGGTCCAGACAGTGCGCCTGACGCGTCGGGGACGGCTTGTTCTCACGTTGATGGGCAGCATGCTTACCGCCAGCGTGGGTGCGGTCGCCGTAGGTGCTGTGACGGCCTCAGATGCTTCGGCCTCGACAGTTGTGACGGCGCAGTACACGGTGAAGCCGGGGGACAGCCTGTGGTCGATCGCCCGACACATTGCGCCTGGGGCCGACCCGCGTGATCTCGTTGTGGAGCTGACCCGGCTCAACCCCGCCGTGCACTCCGGTGTGATGGCTGGTCAGGTGCTGGTAGTACCCGCTCAGTAGTGCGCGGCACATGCTGCGGTTGGTGCGGCGAAAACACGCGTGACACGCCCGCATTCGCGAGGTACTTGCCTTCTCTGACACGAGGGCGTACAGTCCTACATGTAGTGGTTACATCACTGTGATTCATCCACAGATTGTGGTTGAGATACCCACTGGGTACCCACAGGATGTCCCCAAGTTGTCCCCCCATAACCCGGGGTTTTCCCCACCTCCGGGTTTATCGCCGACTTCAGCAAGCCGGCCACCCGCGACTGGAGGTGTCTCATGCATTGCCCCTTTTGCAAGTCAGAGGACACCCGGGTCGCCGACTCGCGGATTGCCGATGATGGCACCGCAGTGCGCCGTCGACGCCAGTGCTCGGAATGTTCCCGGCGCTTCACCACCGTGGAACAGGTCAGCCTCTCGGTTGTGAAGTCCACAGGTGTGCTTGAGCCCTTCAGTCGCTCCAAGGTGCTCTCCGGAGTGCGCAAGGCCTGCCAGGGCCGCCCGGTCGATGAAGGCGCGCTCGCCCTGCTCGCTCAGCGGGTGGAGGACACCTTGCGCTCAAGCGGGCAGGCCGAAGTGCCGAGCATCGAGGTAGGACTAGCCATCCTCGGTCCGCTGCGTGAACTAGATGAGGTCGCCTATCTGCGGTTCGCCTCCGTCTACCGCTCCTTCAACACCCTTGAGGATTTCGAAGCAGAGATTGCACTTCTGCGAGCTGAAGGCCCACCCACTGCGGTGGAGCCGCCGGCGCGGGTGACACCGCAACCACAGGCTTGATCCGCTGCACCACTCAGAGTTGAACACCACACGATAAAAGAGGAAGAGGGGAAGACCACCATGACTGAGACAGTCGGGACCTCCGTCGGCAAGACCGGCACGGGACAAGGCCTGAAACTGGAACGGTTGTACACCACTGCCGGCGTGCACCCATATGACGACGTGACCTGGGAGCGACGCGATGTCGTGCAGACCAACTGGAAGACCGGCGATGTGGTGTTCGAACAACGAGGGGTGGAGTTCCCCGACTTCTGGTCGCTGAACGCGTCCACGATTGTCACGACCAAGTACTTCCGCGGCGCGGTTGGCACCGAGCAACGTGAGTGGAGCCTGAAGCAACTCATCGACCGAGTCGTGTTGACCTACACCAAAGCCGGTCGAGAGTTCGGTTACTTCAAGACCGAGGCTGACGCTGAAATCTTCGAGCACGAGCTCACATGGATGCTGCTGCACCAGGTGTTCTCGTTCAACTCGCCTGTGTGGTTCAACGTCGGCACCTCATCGCCGCAGCAGGTCAGCGCCTGCTTCATCCTCAGCGTCGACGACACCATGGACTCCATTCTCAACTGGTACCGCGAAGAAGGACTGATCTTTAAGGGCGGCTCTGGCTCGGGACTGAACCTCTCGCGAATCCGTTCTAGCAAGGAACTACTCAGCTCCGGTGGCACTGCCAGCGGTCCGGTCTCGTTCATGCGTGGCGCAGACGCGTCTGCCGGCACCATCAAGTCCGGTGGGGCAACTCGTCGTGCGGCCAAAATGGTCGTGCTTGACGTTGACCACCCGGACATCGAGGAGTTCATCGAGACCAAGGTGCGCGAAGAGGACAAGATCCGTGCGCTGCGTGATGCAGGTTTCGACATGGACCTCGGCGGTCGCGACATTGTGAGCGTGCAGTATCAAAACGCGAACAACTCAGTACGCGTCAGCGATGAGTTCATGCGCGCCTACGAGAACAACACCGAATTCGGCCTGCGTGCCCGCGCTACCGGCGAGGTCATCGAGACGATCGATGCCAAGGCGCTGTTCCGCAAGATGTGCGAGGCCGCTTGGGCCTGCGCCGACCCGGGCATCCAGTACGACGACACCATCAACGACTGGCACACCAACCCCGAGACCGGCCGCATCACCGCGTCGAATCCGTGCAGTGAGTACATGTCGCTGGACAACTCCTCGTGCAACCTCGCATCTTTGAACCTGCTGAAGTTCCTCAAGGACGACGACAGCTTCGACGCGGCCACGTTTGCGCGCGCTGTGGAGTTCGTCATCACCGCGATGGACATCTCCATCTGCTTTGCGGACTTCCCGACCGAGCCCATTGGCGACACCACGCGTAAGTACCGCCAACTCGGCATTGGCTACGCGAACCTCGGCGCGCTGCTCATGGCAAGTGGCTTGGCCTACGACAGTGAGGGCGGACGTGCATTGGCGGGCGCGATCACTAGTTTGATGACCGGCACCGCCTACAAGCGCTCGGCAGAAATTGCTGGCATCGTCGGTGCTTACGAGGGCTACGCCCGCAATGCGGAAGCGCACAAGCGGGTCATGCGCAAGCACGCCGCCGCCAACGATGCGCTGCGCACCGTCTCGACTTTGGACAGCGATGTGGCGCGTCTGGCCGGAAAGATGTGGGCCGAGGGCTACGCCATCGGCGAGAAGAACGGCTGGCGTAACGCGCAAGCCTCGGTGCTTGCGCCGACCGGAACCATCGGCTTCATGATGGACTGCGACACCACTGGTATCGAACCTGAC
>CAYFKX010000031.1:0-3015 GCA_964343545.1 uncultured Bifidobacteriaceae bacterium
CCGCAGCAACTACCAGGCCAGCCTGCCTCATCACGAGCAACTGTTCGGCAGTCTTGATCTCCAGCTTTGACTTGCCGCGCATCATTGGTGGGTCTACTTCGTCAGAACGGCGAGCAGTCGCGCAGTGACGTCCGCCACTGCGCCGAGACCGTCGACGGCCACGACCAACCCACGAGAGCCGTACACCTCGATCAACGGCGCAGTCGCTTCGGAGTAGACCTGCAGACGACGGCGGATGACATCAGGGGTGTCATCGCTGCGGCCCTGCTCAGCCGCGCGCTTGGCCAGGCGCTCAACCAATTCGTCGGTGTCCGCGCTCAGCTCGACGACGATGTCCAGTGCCGCCGCGGCTTGCGCGAGCATGTCATCGAGTTCGTGCACCTGCGCGACTGTGCGCGGGTACCCATCGAGGATGAAACCGGTGCTGGCATCGGGCTGCTTCAGCCGATCGCGGACCATCGCGTTGGTTACGTCATCGGGAACGTACTCGCCTTTGTCCATGTAGGACTTGGCCTGAAGTCCGAGGGGGGTTCCTTCGGTGACGTTGCTGCGGAAGATGTCACCGGTCGAGATATGCGGAACGCCGAGCGTGGCAGCCAATACCGCTGCCTGGGTCCCCTTGCCTGCGCCAGGAGGACCCATGAGGAGGATGCGCATCAGCGCCAGATCCCCTCGTAGTTGCGCTGCTGCAACTGGCTCTCAATCTGCTTGACCGTGTCGAGTCCGACACCGACCATGATGAGCAAACTCGTACCACCGAACAGGAAGCGACCGCCCACGCCCAGCGCGGCGAACGCGATGTACGGGATGGTCGCGATGAACGCGAGGTAGAGCGAGCCCGGCAGAGTGATGCGGCTCATGACGTACTCGAGGTACTCCTGCGTCGGCTTGCCGGCACGGATACCGGGGATGAACCCGCCGTACTTCTTCATGTCGTCAGCAGTGTCCTTCGGGTTGAAAGTGATGCCGACATAGAAGTATGTGAAGAACACGATGAGCAGGAAGTTGAACACCAGGTACGCCGCCGCACCGGGGGCGAAGTAACGCACGATCCACTGCGCCCAGCCGGCCTGGGAGCCGCTGAGCTGCACGATCAGGTCGGGCAAGTAGAGCAGCGACGACGCGAAGATAACCGGGATGACGCCGGCCATGTTGACCTTGAACGGGATGTAGGTCGAGGTGCCGCCATACATTTTGCGGCCCACCATGCGCTTGGCGTACTGCACTGGGATTCGGCGCTGCGCCTGCTCGACGAACACCACCAGCGCCACGGTGACGACACCGATGGCGATGACGAAAGCCAAGGTCAACGGGCCGTCCACGCGCCAGATGCTCGACAGCTGGCCGGGGTAGGAGGCGATGATGGAGGTGAAGATGAGCAGCGACATACCGTTGCCGACACCGCGGTCGGTGACCAACTCGGCCAGCCACATGACGCAGGCAGTTCCGGCGACCATCACGATGAGCATCGTCACCAAGATGAGGATGGACTCGTTCGGGAGCACATCTTCCTGGCAGCCCTGGAACAAACGGCCAGGGGTACGCGCCAGCGCGATGATTCCCACTGACTGCAGCACCGCCAGACCAATGGTCAGGTAACGGGTGTACTGCGTGAGCGTCTTCTGCCCAGCCCCGCCTTCCTTCTTGAGGACCTCAAGGCGCGGGATGACCACAGTAAGCAACTGGATGATGATGCTCGCGGTGATGTAGGGCATGATGCCGAGCGCGAACACGCTCAACTGAAGCAGTGCGCCACCGCTGAACAGGTTGATCAGACCGTAGATCGGGCTCTCTGCCGTCTGGTCGATACACGTCTGGACCGCCGGGTAGCTGACACCAGGAGTTGGCAGCAACGACCCGAGCCGGAACAGCCCGATCATGCCGAGGGTGAACAGCAGCTTCTTGCGCAGGTCGGGCGTCTTAAACGCCGCCGACAGTGCCTTCAGCATGAGCGATCCTCCGGTGGGTCGTGGCCGAACCTAGGCCATCACAGGGTGGTTGCGGTACCGCCAGCAGCCGTGATCTTGGAGACCGCGCTGTCTGAGAACTTGTGGGCTGTGACCTTCAACGAGATGGTGATGTCGCCCTGGCCGAGCACCTTGACCGGCTGGCCCTTGCGCACGACGCCGGCAGCGACCATGTCCTCGACACCGACGGACGCGCCGGCCTCGAACACCTTCGCCAGCGAGGCAACATTGACGACCTGGTACTCGGTGCGGAAGGGGTTCTTGAAGCCCTTCAGTTTCGGGGTGCGCATGTGCAGCGGCATCTGGCCACCCTCGAAACGAGCAGGGACCTGGTAACGCGCCTTCGTACCCTTGGTACCGCGGCCGGAGGTCTTACCCTTCGAACCCTCACCACGGCCCACACGGGTCTTGGCGGTCTTGGCACCGGGTGCCGGACGCAGGTGGTGCACCTTGAGCGTCATGTCAGTCAACCTCCTCAAGGTGGATCAAGTGCGCCACGGTGGACACCATGCCGCGAATCTCTGGCCGGTCTTCCTTGACCACGACATCGCCGATGCGCTTGAGCCCGAGGCTGCGCATGGTCTCACGCTGTGAAGGCGTGCCGCCGATGGTCGACTTCTTCTGGGTGACCTTCAAACGAGGCATCAGGCAGACACCTCCGCAGCCCGAGCGCGCAGCAGCGCAGCCGGGGCGACATCCTCGAGCGACTTGCCACGACGGGCGGCGACGCTCTCGGGGGCTTCAAGGTTCTTCAGTGCCTGCACAGTGGCGTGCACGATGTTGATGGCGTTGTCCGAGCCGAGGGACTTCGACAGCACGTCGTGGATGCCTGCGCACTCCAGCACCGCGCGCACCGGGCCACCGGCGATAACACCGGTACCAGGAGCGGCCGGGCGCAACAGCACCACGCCAGCAGCAGCCTCACCCGTCACCGGGTGCGGGATGGTGCCCTGGATGCGCGGCACACGGAAGAAGTTCTTACGAGCCTCCTCGTTCGCCTTCGCCATCGCAGCCGGTACTTCCTTGGCCTTGCCGTAGCCGACACCGA
>CAYFKX010000031.1:3025-8640 GCA_964343545.1 uncultured Bifidobacteriaceae bacterium
CCACGCTGGTGATGCCGGCACTCGAGGCACGTGAGCCGATCAAAGCGCCGACGGCGCGCGCCTGAGCGGTCTTGTCGCCCGAGGACTTGCGGACATCGGCTTCCATGCTCGACGCTGACACCAGCGTCTTGCCGACGGAGTCGTCGACGACCTGCACAAACACGTGACGGGTGGAACGGGTCACGACCAGGCGCGGACGCTCGCTGGTGCCGGTGATCTTCTTGCGCACGCGGCTGTGGCGACGAGAGCGCGCGGTCGACTTCGCACTGCCGGAGCCGATTTTGGCGACGATGCTCATTACTTCTTACCAGCCTTTCCAGCCTTACGACGAATGACCTCGTCGGAGTAGCGCAGACCCTTGCCCTTGTACGGGTCGGGCTTGCGCAGCTTGCGCAGGTTTGCGGCAACCTCACCGACCAACTGCTTGTCGATTCCGCTGATGTGCAACTGCGTCGGAGACTCCACCTGGAAGCTGATGCCGGCCGGCGCTTCGATGACGATCGGGTGCGAGTAACCGAGTGCGAACTCCAGGCCAGTGCCCTTGGCCGCAACGCGGTAACCGGTACCAGTGATGAGCAGCGTCTTGCGGTAGCCCTCGGTCACACCGAGCACCATGTTGGCGACCAGTGTGCGAGTCAGGCCGTGCAGGCTGCGCGAGGTGCGCTCGTCATCAGGGCGAACCACTGACAGCGTGCCGTCCTCGGCCTTCTCAACCTTGATCGGCTCGGCGACGACATGACTCAACTCGCCCTTGGGACCCTTTACGGTCACGGTGCTGCCGTCAATGGTCACGGTGACATTCGAAGGCACGGCGATGGGGGAACGACCAATACGTGACATGGCAGTTGCTCCTTACCAGACGTAGGCGAGGACTTCCCCACCTACGCCCTTCTTGGCGCACTCACGGTCAGTCAACAACCCTGAGGATGTCGAGATGATCGCTACCCCGAGACCGCCGAGGACCTTCGGCAGGCCGGTGCTCTTGGCGTACACGCGCAAGCCGGGCTTGGAGACGCGCTTGACGCCGGCGATGGAGCGCTCGCGGTTCGGGCCGTACTTCAGCGCGATTGTCAGGGTCTTGCCCACGACCTCATCGCTGGAGGTGTACGACGCGATGTAACCCTCGCGCTGCAGAATCTCGGCCACACCAACCTTGATGTTGGAGTGCGGCATGGTCACGGACTCGTGATACGCGCGCGTCGCATTGCGGATGCGCGTCAACATGTCCGCGATCGGGTCTGTCATTGTCATGGCCGTCGGGCCTTTCTCACTGCGGTATCCGCCTCAGCGGACCTACGGTGTGTGGTTGAAGGGTGCGTCACCAAGAGGACTTGGTGATGCCTGGAAGCTCTCCGGCGTGCGCCATCTCACGGAAGCAGACGCGGCACAGTCCGAACTTGCGGTAGACCGAGTGCGGGCGACCACACCGGTTGCAGCGGGTGTAGGCACGCACCTTGAATTTCTGCGGGCGCGAGGCCTTGACCTTCAGTGACGTCTTTGCCATGGCTCAGTTCTCCTTGAACGGGAATCCGAGGAGGCGCAGCAGCGCGCGACCCTCATCGTCGTTGGTGGCAGTGGTGACGACCGAGATGTCCATACCGCGCACACGGTCGATCGAGTCGATCGGAATCTCGTGGAACATGGACTGCTCGTTCAGACCGAAGGTGTAGTTGCCACGACCGTCGAAGTGCTTAGCGCTCAGGCCACGGAAGTCACGGATACGCGGCAGCGACAAGGTCAGCAGGCGGTCCAGGAACTCCCACATGCGGTCCCCGCGCAGCGTGACGTGACAGCCGATCGGCATCCCCTCACGCAGCTTGAACTGCGCAATGGACTTGCGCGCCTTGGTGACCTGCGGCTTCTGGCCGGTAATCGCAGTGATGTCGCGGATGGCTCCCTCGATGAGCTTGGAGTCACGCGCAGCCTCGCCGACACCCATGTTGACCACAATCTTGGTCAGGCGCGGCACCTGCATCACATTCTTGAAACCGAACTCCGACTGCAGCGCGGGGACAATCTCCTCGCGGTAGCGGTTCTTCATCCGCGGGGCGGACGCGGTGGTGCTGGCCATCACAGTTCCTTTCCGCTGCGCTTGGCGACACGCACTGGGCGCGTGGTCTCGTAGGTGGTGCCATCGGGACGGACCTTCTCGGCGCCATCGCGACGGATGCCGACACGAGTGGCCTTGCCGTCCTCGTCTACGACCATCACATTGGAGATGTGAATCGGAGCCTCAGCGGTGATGATGCCGCCGGACTGCGCGCCACGGATGCCTTGACCGATCTTGGTGTGCTTCTTGATGCGGTTCACACCTTCGACGATCACCCGGTTGTCCTCAACCAACACCGAAATGACGGTGCCGATACGGCCCTTGTCCTTGCCGGCGATGACCTGAACTCGGTCACCCTTGCGAATCTTCGCCATCACAGCACCTCCGGAGCCAGCGAGATGATCTTCATGTAGCGCTTCTCCCGCAGCTCGCGGCCGACAGGGCCGAAGATGCGGGTTCCACGGGGCTCGCCATCAGCCTTGAGGATGACGGCGGCGTTCTCGTCGAAGCGGATGTAGGAACCGTCCTGACGACGACGCTCCTTGACGGTGCGTACGACGACGGCCTTGACCACGTCACCCTTCTTCACGGCACCGCCAGGGATGGCGTCCTTCACCGTGGCGACGATGACATCACCGATACCGGCGTAGCGGCGTGAGGACCCACCGAGCACGCGGATGCACAGCAACTCCTTCGCGCCCGTGTTGTCCGCGACCCGCAGTCGCGACTCTTGCTGAATCACTTCAGTCTCCTACTTGTCGAACGACCAGGTGGTCGTCACTTCGCCTTTTCGATGATGCGCACAACCCGCCAGCGCTTCGTTGCCGACAGCGGACGGGTCTCCATGATGAGGACCCGGTCGCCGATGCCACACTCGTTGGTCTCGTCATGTGCCTTGAGCTTGCTCGTGCGGCGGATGACCTTGCCGTAGAGCGAGTGCTTGAACTTGTCCTCGACGGCAACAACGATGGTCTTGTCCATCTTGTCGCTGACGACCAAGCCTTCGCGAACCTTGCGGTCCCCGCGCTCGATGGTGGTCTCGCTCATGCTGCTCCTCCAACGGTCGACGCCGGCTCCACGATGACGATGCCGAGCTCACGCTCGCGCATGACGGTGTAGAGGCGGGCGATGTCACGGCGCACGGCACGCAAGCGGCCGTGGCTTTCGAGCTGTCCGGTTGCGGCCTGGAACCGCAGGTTGAACAGCTCTTCCTTGCACTCGCGCAGCTTTGCAACGAGTGCGTCGTCCTCTAGCGAGCGCAGCTCCTCAGCCTTCAATGCCGTTGCCATCACTCGTCACCTACTTCCCGTGTGATGATGCGGCACTTCATGGGTAGCTTGTGCATGGCACGTGTCAGGGCCTCGCGGGCGGTCTGCTCGTTCGGGTACGACAACTCGAACATGACGCGACCAGGCTTGACGTTGGCAACCCACCACTCCGGTGAACCCTTACCAGAACCCATGCGGGTCTCAGCGGGCTTCTTCGTTAGCGGACGGTCCGGGTAGATGTTGATCCAGACCTTGCCGCCACGGCGGATGTGACGAGTAACAGCGATACGAGCCGCCTCAATCTGACGGTTCGTCACGTACGCGGGCTCAAGCGCCTGCAAGCCGTACTCGCCGAAGTTCACCTTCGTGCCGCCAGTGGCAGCGCCGGTGCGCTTGGGGTGGTGTTGCTTGCGGTGCTTCACGCGACGGGGAATCAGCATGTTGATCAGCCCTCCACGGTCTCAGTCACTTCAGCGACGGCAGCATCGGGGCGTGGTGCCCGAGCCGGACGCTGACGCTGGGCAAGACGGGCGCTGGCCGCGGCGGCCTCGCGCTCGGCGCGGCTGCCCAGTGCCTCGCCCTTGTAGACCCACACCTTCACGCCGATTCGGCCGAAGGTGGTGCGGGCCTCGTAGAAGCCGTAGTCGATGTCCGCGCGCAGCGTGTGCAACGGCACCCGACCCTCGCGATAGAACTCCGTGCGGCTCATTTCAGCGCCACCAAGACGACCAGAGACCTGGATACGGATTCCCTTCGCGCCGCTCTTCAGCGCACTTGTCATCGCCTTGCGCATGGCGCGACGGAATGACACCCGGCTCGACAGCTGCTCGGCGACACCAACAGCAACCAGTTGAGCGTCAATCTCGGGGTTCTTGACCTCGAGGATGTTCAACTGAACCTGCTTGCCGGTCAACTTCTCGAGGTCGCCACGGATGCGGTCGGCCTCCGCGCCACGACGGCCGATGACGATGCCCGGGCGTGCGGTGTGGATGTCCACGCGCACACGGTCACGGGTGCGCTCAATCTCAACCTTGGCGATACCGGCGCGGTCCATGCCCTTGGTCATGAGGCGACGGATCTTCACGTCCTCGTCGACGTAGTCGCGGTAGCGCTGACCGACCTTGGCCGAGTCGGCAAACCAACGGGACTTGTAGTCGGTGGTGATACCGAGGCGGAAACCGTGCGGATTGATTTTCTGACCCATGCTCAGGCCTCCTTGCTCTCGGTGTCGGCGGCCTTCTTCGCCGGAGCCTTCTTGGCGGCAGTGGACGCAGCAGCCTTCTTCGCCGGGGCCTTCTTCGCCGGGGCCTTCTTGGCCGGCTCAACAGTCCGCGCCGCAGCGACTGACTTCTTCGCACTCGGCTTGGCGGTCAGCTCATCGGGGGTTGCCACGATGACCGTGATGTGGCTGGTGCGCTTGCGCACGCGGTACGCGCGACCTTGGGCACGCGGACGGATGCGCTTCATCGTCGGGCCCTCGTCCACGAACGCCGCGCTCACGATGAGGCCCTCGGGGTTGAGGTTGAAGTTGTTCGTCGCGTTTGCGATCGCGCTGTCAAGCACCTTCCCGATGGGCTCGCTGACAGCCTGCGGCGCGAAGCGCAGCACGGACTGAGCCTGAGCGGCCGGGATCCCACGGATGAGATCCACCACTCGGCGAGCCTTCTGGGGCGTGACGCGCACATATCGCGCCTGGGCCCTGGCTTCCATCGTTTCTCCTCGTACTCGTTAGTTGCGATCGACTTCTGATGTTCCGCGCGCTTACTTGCGCTTGGCCTTGCGGTCGTCCTTGACGTGGCCCTTGAACGTGCGGGTGGGAGCAAATTCGCCGAGCTTGTGCCCGACCATCTGCTCGGTGATGAACACCGGCACGTGCTTGCGCCCGTCGTGCACCGCGATGGTGTGACCGAGCATGTCCGGCACGATCATCGAGCGACGCGACCACGTCTTGATGACGTTTTTGGTGCCCTTCGCGTTCTGGTCGTCCACCTTGGATTGCAGGTGGCCGTCGATGAACGGACCCTTCTTGAGACTGCGTGGCATCGTCAGTTACTCCCTCAGCGGTTCTTTCCGGACTTGCGGCGGCGCACGATCATCGAGCTGCTGGCCTTCTTGGGCTTGCGGGTGCGGCCCTCAGGCTTGCCCTTCGGGTTCACCGGGTGGCGACCACCGGAGGTCTTGCCCTCACCACCACCGTGCGGGTGGTCGACCGGGTTCATCGCGACACCACGGACAGTCGGACGCACGCCCTTCCAGCGCATACGCCCGGCCTTGCCCCAGTTGATGTTCGACTGCTC
>CAYFKX010000032.1:0-8601 GCA_964343545.1 uncultured Bifidobacteriaceae bacterium
GTCCCACCGATGTGCCAGCAGATGGAGCCGGCGCTGACGCCGCCGAGGATCACGCCCTGCTCCCACGCGGCGCGCATCACCTCATCGACCCCGTGCACCCGCCAGACGGCGAGCAGGTTCGCGACGGAGCCGCCACCGACCCAGATGATGTCGCTGCCAAGCAGGCGCTGCTCGATGTCATCGGTGGGTTGCGTGAACAACGACAGATGGCAGACATCGGCAACGCCGTTGAGGGCCTCGTAGCTCATGGTGAGGTAGTTCTTGTCGTCGCCGGTCGCAGTCATGACGAAACACACGCGCGGGCGGTCCTTGCCAGTGAGGCGCATCGCCTCGCGGAAGATTCCGGCTGGCCGGAGCACGCCTTGGGTGCCGTTGTTCATGAACCCGCCGCTGCTTGCCAGGATGCGACGAACCGCCATGGTCAACTCCTCGTGAGCCAGGTGCGCACGCTCTCGGCGGTCGTCCGTCCGCTGCGCAGGGCACCGTTGATGCTGGGGGAGTCACAGTAGTCGCCAGCCAGCCACACATTGCGCCGCGGCTGAGTGAAGACCTCCGGCGTCGTTGATGTGAAGTCAGGCAGCGCGTGGGCAATCTCGTAGCGCGCGATCTCATCCCAGCCGCTGGCATCGACGCCGTACAGGTAGGACAGGTGCTTGCGCATCGCGTCGGCGGAGATCTCGCGGTGGATGCCGATGACCGATGTGGACACCAAGGTCTCGCCGGCCGGCGCGTACGAAGGCGCCGCATTGGTCAAGACCACGGTGTTGGCAACGGGGGTGCGGCGAAGCTGGTCGGTCAGGACCCACGGGCGACCGTCGAGGAGGTCCGCGCCACTGCAGTCGGCGCGGTGGTACCACGTGGTGACCGCGCGGCTTCGTCCGGTGCGAACATCGGGCAGAAGTGCAGCCAGCGCCTCGCGTGAGACCGCGATGATGACCTTGCGCGCCGAAACACTACCGCCATCGCTGTGAACGGTCACACCCTTGTCGTGCAACATCAACTCAGTGACTGGGCGTCCCAAGTGCAGGCTGTCAGTGGGCAGTCGCGATGCGAGCTGCTCGCAGATTGCCTGCATTCCACCAGCGGGGACCGCAGGTGTGCCCTTGACGAACGAGGCGAGGATTTCGTCGAGCACACGGCGGCTGGTCTCCAGTTGGGACTCCAGCAGCACACCTTGCAGGAATGGCAGCACGAGCGCGCGCATGCCGGCGTTGTCGACTCCAGCCTGGCGAAGAGCGGCACGCCCGCTCATCCGCGGGCGGCGCTGCAATGCCTCCTGGCTGGCTGCGGCGCAGCCGACTGCATAGGCCGCGAATGCTGCGGCAGTTCGGGCGTGGTGTCGGGCGACTCCCAGAGTGCTGCGCAGGCCTCGCCACCCTCCGCGCGGGTGCGACAGATAGGACACAGATGAATCGGTGCGATAGGCGACACCCGGCTCGAACGGCCGCAGTTCCAACAGGTCGTGGTCGAGCAGCGCCGCAGCCTCAGGGTAGGCGGGGTTGTGGACGGCGAACCCTCGGTCCAGCGTGAAGCCGTCGATGTGGTCGGTGCGCAATCGACCGCCGACTGCATCACCGGCTTCGAGGACGATCGTGTCGATGCCTGATGCGCGCAAGGTCAAGGCGGCGCTCAGGCCAGCAAGCCCTGCCCCGATGACGACGACTTCCGTATCAGTGCTCACAGTGCGAACCTACTCAGGTGGTGGCGTCAGAGGGCCACACCAGCGGGATGTCACTGGCATCCTCTTCGCGGATGTGCCAGGTGGTCCCGAACTGCTCAAGCTTGTCCAGATAGGGCTGCGGGTCAAACCACTCTGGGCCGTTGACGCCCTCGGGTTTCCAGACGCCCTCGCTGACAAGTTCCAGGGCGATGACCGGGTTGATCGCGGTCTGCCACACCACGGCTTGGTCGCCGTACTCCGACATCGACCAGTCGTTGTCGACCACGTTGTAGAGGTAGACCGCGCGCGGCTTGCCTTCCTTGTCCAGACCGCGCACCAGCGCGCCGGCACAGGTCTTGCCCTTCATCCGGCTGCCCAAGGTCGCCGGGTCCGGCAGCGATGCGGTCAGCAAGTCGCGCGGGCTGACCGCGACGCCCTTGACATCGACGCGGTCGGTGCGGTCCAACCCGAGTTTGTGGATGGTCTTGAGGATGTCGATGAACTCCTCGCCGAGGCCGTACTTGAACGTCACTTTGCGGGCATCGACTTGCCGGGGGATGAGCAGCACTTCCTCGTGCTCCACATTCACGCACTCCACGGGGCCGATGCCCTCGGGGAAGTCAAAGATTTCCGGCTCGCTAAACGGCTCGGTGGTGTACCAGCCGACCCCGTCCTCCCAGATGACTGGTGGGTTCAGGCACTCCTCGATGGTGGTCCAAATGCTGAATGAGGGCGCAAACTCATAGCCCTCGACCACGATGTTCGAGCCGTCCAGGACCTTGACCTCGTCGATGCGGCTGAAGAGTTTGTCGCTGGCGTACTTAGCGAAGACATCGGATAGGCCCGGCTCCACACCAGTGCCGACCAGTGCCCAGATGCCGAGTTCGCCCCAGTTCCAGTCGCGGGCGAACTGCTCGTCGCCGAGCTTGATGCCCGCTTCGGTGTACGGGCGCAGCGGGTGCGGCTTCGACAAGGACATGGCCATGTCGATGTAGTTGACCTCCTCGTACTCGCATGCCAAGAAGATCGGCATGACGAAGCGGGGGTCGACGGCGTTGATGACGACATCGGGCCGGTGCGTGCGCAGCAGCTCCTCGACGGCTTCCACTTGGCTGGCATCCACCTGCGCGGCACTGAACCGAGGGTCGCCGTTGAGGCGGGACACGGCTGCCTCAGCGCGCTGCTTGTCGTGGTCTGCGACGATTACTTGGGTCAAGAATGACCGACGCGACGCGATGTTCGCGATAGCACTTCCGACTCCACCGGCACCAATGATGAGGGCCTTCACGGATATCTCACTCCCTAGGGCGTGAGCCCAAACCTAGCCCATGACCGGGATGAACCGCAGGTGAACCCCCGTGGCACGGGCGGCCATCGGCGTGGCGTTGCTATTCCGCGAGCAGTGTCGCGAGTGCCTGCTCCAATGTGGGGTCCAGCCAACTGAACCCGGCATTGGTCAGAACCGTGGGTGCCACTCGCGCACTGCCGAGGACCTCGGTCGAGAACTCCCCGAGGGCCGCTTTGAGTGCGAAAGCCGGGGCGGGCAGAAATGCGGGACGCTTGAGAGCCTTCGCCATGGCTGCAGTGACTTCTGCGTTGGTTGCAGCTGCGGGGGAGACCAAGTTCACCGGCCCCTGAATCTCAGTGTCGATGAGGAAGCGAAGTGCGCGCACTTCGTCGCGCAAAGTAATCCAGGACCACCACTGCTGACCGCTACCGAGTTTGCCGCCCAGCCCTGCTTTGAACAGCGGCAACATCCGTTGCCAGGCGCCACCCCACTTACTCATCACCAGGCCAGTGCGCGGGTGAACCACCCGCACGCCTGCGTCGCGGGCTGCATCGGCCGCCGCCTCCCACTGCACGACCACATCGGCCAGGAAGCCGCTGCCGGCCGGAGCTGACTCATCGACAAGGCGGTCGCCAGTATCGCCGTACCAGCCGATCGCCGAGCCGCTGACGAAGGCGGTAGGGCGTTGTGCCGTCGCTGCGAGCGCTGCGGACAGCGTACGAGTGCTGAGCACTCGAGAGTTCAAGATTTCTTGCTTATAGCTGTCAGTCCAGCGTTTGTCCCCAACGCCCGCTCCGGCGAGGTGCACGATGGCATCTACTGAGTCCAGCGTGCCTGAGGGGATGCCGCTGGCATCGCCGGCGCGGGGGTTCCACAGCACCCGGTGCTCGCTGGTCTTGCCCGAACGGATGAGACGGACAACTTCATGCCCGTCTGATTCCAGTGAAGCACACAGAGCCGTTCCGATGAGGCCGCTTGAGCCGGTGACGACGATACGAGACATGCGCACAAGTGTGCTGCGCGGCGTGCGTTCACGCCACTTTTCGGCCGATTTAGCACGAGTCGCTGCGGCAGCGACTCATAGGCGGGATTAGGAGAGTTCAGCCTCGAACTCTGCCGCCTCGAGTCGCGTCTTGACTGCGGTGAGGAAGCGCGCAGCGTCCGCGCCGTCGACAAGACGGTGGTCGTAGGTCAGCGCGAGGTAGACCATTGACCTGACCGCGATGGAGTCCGCACCCGTTTCGTCGGTGACGACCACGGCGCGTTTGACTACCGAGCCCGTTCCCATGATGGCGACCTGCGGTTGGTTGATGATTGGGGTGTCAAACAGCGCGCCGCGCGAGCCGGTATTCGTCAGCGTGAAGGTGCCGCCACTCAACTCATCCGGGGTGACGCGGTTGGTGCGTGTGCGTTCGGCGAGATCGGCGATTTTGCGTGAGAGACCGGCGATGTTGAGGTCGCCAGCATCACGGATGACAGGCACGAGTAGGCCGCGTTCGGTGTCAACGGCGATGCCGAGGTGCTCGCAATCGTGGTACGTGATGGTGCCGGCTGCCTGGTCAATCTGAGCGTTCACTGATGGGAACTGCTTGAGCGCCTCCACTGCTGCCTTGGCGAAGAACGGCAGGAACGACAACTTCACGCCTTCACGCGCTTCGAACTGCTTCTTGACTTTGTTGCGCAAGATGGCGATGCGAGTGACATCGACTTCGACAACTGTGGTGAGTTGGGCCGACACCTGAAGTGACTCGACCATGCGTTCAGCAATGACCTTGCGCAGCCGTGTCATCGGCTCGGTGCGGCCGCGCAGTGGCGAAGTGGCCGCAGCGGGTGCGGTTGACGCGGCGGGTACTGGCGCTTGCGCGGAGGGTGCTGGCGCAGATGTTGTGGGCGCAGCAGGTGCTGGTGTCGCAGGAGTCGGCGCAGCGGCCGGACGGTTCTGGGCAGCGGTTTCGAGGTCTTCCTTGCGGATACGACCGCCGACCCCCGTGCCGACCACAGTGGCGAGGTCAATGCCCAACTCGCCCGCCATTTTTCGCACCAGCGGTGTGACATACGGCGGCTCACCACCGCTGCTGCGGGTTGCGGGTGCGGCTGCTGATGTCGCTGCCGCAGGTGCGACCACGGCGGGCGTGGGTGCGACTGTGGGTGCCGCTGCGACAGGGGTAGGCGCTGCCGCCGGAGCAGGTGCAGGAGTTGCGACAGGGGTAGGCGCTGCCGCCGGAGCAGGTGCAGGACTTGCCGCAGATGGAGCAGCCGCGTTCGGCACCGCGCCAGTGGCGGCAATCGTTGCCAGCACGGTGCCGACTGCCGCGGTGTCATCGACGCCGACGAGAATCTCGGCGACGACACCAGCAACTGGCGACGGAATCTCAGTGTCGACCTTGTCGGTGGATACCTCCAGCAGCGGCTCATCGGCTGCGACGGTGTCGCCGATGTTCTTCAGCCATCGGGTGATGGTGCCCTCGGTCACACTCTCACCAAGCGGGGGCAACGTGACTGGCGTGGTTGCGCCGGTTGCAGTGGGTGCAGCGGGGGCAGAGATGCTCGACGGCGCCGGAGCAGAAGGCGGAGCTGCGACGACGACGGGGGCCTCGACTGGTGCAACTGGCGCTGGTGCGCTCTCAGACTCCGGTGATGGTGCAGCGGGCGCGCTTGCCGCGTCCCCACCGATGATGGCAAGTTCGCCACCGACGGCGACGACCGCATCGACACCAGCGGTAATCGCGGTGAGCACTCCGGCGACTGGGGAGGGAATCTCGGTGTCGACCTTGTCGGTGGACACCTCCAGCAGCGGCTCGTCGACGGCGACGCTGTCGCCGACATTTTTCAGCCAACGGGTCACTGTGCCCTCGGTGACACTCTCGCCAAGGGCTGGCATGACTACCCGGGTCTGCATTGTTCGTGCTCCTTCGTGGTGCTGTGTGCGTCAGCGTCTATCGGTGTGCTTATGCGTGTGCGTGCAGTGGCTTGCCAGCCAGCGCCAAAAATGCTTCGCCGAACGCCTCATTCTGCGTCGGGTGCGCGTGAATGAGCGGTGCGACGTCGTCGGGGTAAGCCTCCCATGAGTACACCAGCTGCGCTTCGCCGATGAGTTCGCCGACGCGGCTGCCGACCATGTGAACACCGACGACGGGACCGTTCTTCTGGCGCACGAGTTTGATGAACCCGGTGGTTCCCAGGATCTGGCTCTTGCCGTTGCCGCCGAGGTTGTATTCGTAGGACTCCACGTTGTCGGCGCCGAACTGTTCCTTGGCCTGTGCCTCGGTGATGCCGACGCTGGCGATTTCAGGCTCGCAGTACGTCACGCGGGGGATGGCCTTTTCGTCAATCACTCGTGGGTTCAGCCCAGCAATGTCCTCGGCGACGAAGATGCCCTGCTGGAAACCGCGGTGAGCCAGCTGCAGGCCCGGCACGAGGTCGCCGACCGCTCGCACACCGGCGATGTTCGTGCGGCAACGCTCATCGGCGAGTACCCAGCCACGTTCCATTGCGACGCCGACGGTGTCGTAGCCGAGGCCGTCGCTGCTTGGTCCCCGGCCGACCGCCACGAGCAGGATGTCGGCGCTCAACGCACTGCCGTCCTCAAGTGTGACGGTGACAGAGGATGAGTCCTGAGTCGCGCTCGCGAACTTCACTCCAGTCTTGATGGTGATGCCACGCTTTGTGAACGCACGCGTCAGTGCCTTAGAGCAGGCTTCGTCCTCGGCGGGAACCAGTCGCGGCAGGCCTTCCACAATCGTGACTTCGCAGCCGAAGGAGCGCCAGACACTGGCGAATTCTGAGCCAATGACACCGCCGCCGAGAACGATGACCGAGCCAGGGACGTAGTCCAGGGCCAGTGCCTGATCGCTGGTCATGATGCGTCCGCCGATGTCCAACCCAGGAAGTGAACGGGCATACGAGCCAGAGGCCAGCACCACATTGCGACCAGTCACGGTGACATCGCCGGCGTCGGTTGTGACGGTGACTGTGGTCGGTGAGCTCAGTCGCCCAGTTCCGTTCACGTAGGTCACGTTGCGGCTCTTCACAAGTCCTTGCAGACCCTTGTAGAGGCGACCGATTACGCCGTCCTTGTAGGCGTTGACCGAGGGCATGTCGATGCCTTCGAGAGTGGTCTTGACGCCGTAGTGCGCGCTCTCGCGAGCGCTGTCGGCGATCTCGGCCGCGTGCAGCAGCGCCTTAGTCGGGATGCAGCCTCGGTGCAAGCAGGTTCCGCCGAGCTTGTCCTTCTCGATGAGGGCAACGGACAGGCCCAACTGCGATGCTCGAAGTGCGCATGCGTAGCCGCCGCTGCCGCCGCCGAGGATGACGATGTCGAACACTGTGGTGGCGAGGTCAGGGTTGTCGGACACCTGCAGGCTCCTTCATTGACGGCACTGAAGTGCGCAGACCAGCACCAGAATGGTGGTGACCGGCGCGAGGGCAAGTCTGTCAGGTGCGAGGTTGGTGCTCGCATGCTGGTCGGGCGGGTCGGGTCGTGGCGAACTGAGGCTGTGGTTGCCAGTGCGGGCGACGTGCTGCCGCGAGTTCGGCGTTGCCCGAATGTGATGTCAGAGGTGGCAGGACTGAGGCAGTAGCCCCGGTCTTGTGATCGGGGCTACTGCACGGGTCAGCGACGAGTAGGTCAGCTCTGAGCCACGTTGGCTAGGTAGCGCAGCAAGGTTCGCACGGCGAATCCCGCACCGCCCTTGGGGACCACGCCGTAGGGCGCATTGCCATTGAATGCCGGTCCAGCGATGTCCAGGTGAGCCCACTTCGCGCCAGCTGGCACGAACTCGCGCAAGAACAATGCCGCCGTAATTGACCCGCCCATGCGACCACCGATGTTGGACAGGTCGGCCACCGTCGAGTCCAGGCTCGGGCGCAGGTGCTCCAAAATCGGCATGCGCCAGAACGCTTCGCCAGACTCCTTCGCAGCAGCAGTGATGTCCTCGGCCAAGTCGTCGTCGTTGGCGAAGAAGCCGGCGGTCTGGTCGCCGAGGGCGACCACCATCGCTCCAGTAAGTGTTGCCACATCGATCACAACATCAGGCTTGTCCTCGGCACTGCGCGCCAACCCGTCGGCCATCACGAGGCGACCCTCAGCGTCGGTGTTGTTCACCTCGACGGTCTTGCCGTTGTACATCGTGAGCACATCGGCTGGTCGGGTGGACGTGCCGCTGACCATGTTCTCGGCGATGCACATATAGACGGTGATGTTCACCTTGATGCCGAGTTCTGCAGCGCCTAAGACGGTCGCTGCTACTGCTGCTGCTCCGGACATGTCCGCCTTCATCGGGCCCATAGACATGGCCGGCTTCATGTCGTAGCCGCCGGTGTCGTAGGTGATGCCCTTTCCGATGAGCGCGACATGGGACTTGGCACCGCGTGGCCGGTAGGCGATGCGCACCAGACGCGGTGCGTCGGCGGCACCTTGGCCGACTCCGACGATGCCGCCGTAGCCACCGTCGACGAGCTGCGTCTCGTCGAGAATCTCCACATCCAAGCCGAGCTCAGTCGCGCGGACTGCAGCCGCTTGTGCCAGGTCCTCCGGGTGCAGGTCGGCGGCAGGAGTGTTGATGAGGTCGCGAGCGAAGGTGACTTTCTCGGCCGCGATGTGAGCGACCTTCAGCGCCTCGCGATGGTCGCTGTCGCGCGGGTCGGCAACCAC
>CAYFKX010000033.1:0-476 GCA_964343545.1 uncultured Bifidobacteriaceae bacterium
CACCGAACACGATGCCGAACCGTGCCTCTGACAGGCAGGTCAACGGTCCGCGCAGCGAAGTCGCCCCAGGCAGCAGCGCGTCGTCTCCGACATGCACATCACGCAGCACGAGTTCACTGGTGATGCTCGCCCGCAGCGACATCTTGTGGTGCACGGGATTCGCGGTGAAACCCGCCGCATCAGTAGGCACAATGAAACCATCGTCGGTGCGCGCCCACACGACGGCGATGTCCGCGACATGCCCGTTCGTGATCCACATCTTCGAACCATTCAGCACCCAGCCGTCGTCGCGCTGCACCGCGGTGGTGCTCATCGCTGCCGGGTCCGAGCCCGCATCCGGCTCACTCAACCCGAAACAACCGAGCACCTCGCCGGTCGCCATCCTCGGCAGCCACTGCTGGCGTTGCTCCTCGGAGCCGAAGCGGTGGATGGCGAACATCGCCAACGAGCCCTGCACACTCACCAGCGAGCGGATG
>CAYFKX010000033.1:486-8550 GCA_964343545.1 uncultured Bifidobacteriaceae bacterium
AGCAGGCCCAGTTGGCCGAACCGCTGTGCCAGTTCGCGTGCCGGCACTTCGCCGCGCTCGTACCAGTCCATCAGGTGCGGGCGCACTTCCTTGTCGAGCATCGCGCGAGTGGTGTGCATGACATCGCGCTGCTCGGGCGTCAGCATGTCGTCGAAGCCGATGAGGTCGAATGGGTGGGAAGCCACGCCGTGAGCCTACTTTCAGCTTCGTCCGACGGCGGCGTTCATCAGGTCGGCGATACGCGAGGCCCGGCCGGTTCGTTCTTCAGCCGCATCGGCCCAGTGCATGGCGCGAAGTGCCGCGCTGATGCCGAGCCAGCGAAGCGGCTCGGGCTCCCACTGCCGGCTGGCGTGACCGACCCACGGCAGTGCGCACAGCGCCGACCGCTTGCCGCTAATGAGTTCGGCGAGGATGCGACCGCCCGTGAACGACATGGTGACCCCGTCGCCGAGGTAGCCGCCGCTCCACGCGAAACCGCGCTCGCGGTCGTAGCCGACACTCACAGTCCAGTCACGCGGCAGTGCCAACGCCCCACCCCAGGTGTGGGTGACCCGCACTCCGGCCAACTGCGGGAACATCTCCAGCAGCATCCGGTGCAGCGCCCGATGCACTGCCGGCAACTGCTCGAAGCGGGCATGCGTCGCGGAGCCAAAGTGATACGGCGCCCCGCGGCCGCCGAACGCGATGCGGTTGTCGGCTGTGCGCTGCCCGTAGATGATGACATGCCGGTAGTCGGCGAAAGTGAGTCCCTCGGGCAGTGCGATGGCGGCGAGCACGGCGTCGGGCAACGGCTCAGTGGCCAGCATCAGGGAGTAGACGGGCACGAACTGGCGGCGGTGCTGTGCGAGGCTGCCGGTGTAGCCCTCAGTCGCGCGGACCACAACGCGCGCGCCGATGCTGCCGCGGTCGGTGATGACAACTCCATCGGCATGCGATGACACCCGCACCTGCTCGAAGATGCTCACGCCGCGTTCCACTGCGGCTCGCGCCAATCCGGTGACGAGTTTTGCCGGCTGGATGCTGGCGCAGTGCGGGTTGAATGTGCCGCCTTGCAGTTGGTCCATCGCCGCGAATCGCGCCGCCGACATCGCAGGCAACCACTGCAGGCTGTCGTCATCCCAGGCACGCGCCTGGTCCACATCAGCACGCGCCCGCTGCTCGTGCACCTCCGAGCGTGCCGCAAGGAAAGTGCCTGCCTGCCGGTAGTCGCAGTCGATACCGAGGTCCGCGGCCTTCTGACCGAGTTCGGCGACCATGGTGCGCATCGTGTGCGCAGCGCCCACTGCGGCCGCACGGTTGCCGCCTGCCAACGCCGCGACACGGTTCATCGACATCGGCAGCAGGGCTGACGCCCAGCCGCCGTTGCGTGACGAGGCACCGAACCCGATGTGCTCCGCCTCCAACACCACGACATCGAGCTCCGGCGCGAGCTCACTCAGCCACAGCGCGGTCCACAACCCGGTGTAGCCGCCGCCGATGATGACCACATCTGCAGAAGTCGGCAACGAGGCTTGCCGACCATATGACTGCCACTGCACAGCGTCATGCCACAGCGGGTGCTGTGCAGGCGATGCGCTCATGTCAGTTGCTGTCGGATTTCATGTCACGGGTTCCAGTGCGTCATGTGCTCAGGCACCGGCACTCGCACATGTTCTCCCGGCTGCGGTTCGCCGAAGACCGACTGCAGCGGCAGCACACCTGCCCAACGCAGCGGGTCATCGTCTTCGGGGTCGCCGGTTCCGTAGTCGCGCGACTTCATGCTCATCTCATCCAGCGGGATGCGCACGATGCATGTGGCTTTGAGCTCTTGCGCGGTCAGCGGACGGAAGACCTCCCAGTGGCCTGGGTAGAGGTGCTCACTGAGTAGGCGCAGCGCCTCAAGTTTGTCGTCCTCGTGCACTTCCTCACCGCGGCCGAACACCATGACGCTGCGGTAATTCATGCTGGAATTGAATGACGAGTTCGCGACCACCAGCCCGTCGACGAAGGTCACCGTCACGCACACCGGTGCGCCGCCGGCGATAGCGCGGAACAGCTGTGACGAGGTCGCGCCGTGCAGCAGCAGGGCGTCGTCACCGTCCATGCCATAGGCAACTGGCAGCACGCGAGGCTGTCCATCGCCATCGGCGACACCGACATGGGCCACGCGCCCGGCGTGCAACACCTCAAGCATCTGCGCGCGGTCGGCAACCTGTCGTTCGGGCAGCCGACGCACCTGGGTGCGGGGGAGTCTGCTGTTCACGCCGAGGTCACAGCACGGACTGCGCGCGCGTCAACACATCGCGCAGAATCTGTCGGATCTCCTCGATTTGCGACTCGTCGATGATGAGCGGCGGGGCGAGCTGGATGACGGGGTCGCCGCGGTCGTCGGCGCGGCAGTACAGGCCAGCATCGAACAGCGCCTTGGAGAGGAACCCTCGCAGCAGGCGCTCGCTCTCGTCGGCATCGAAGGTCTCGCGGGTGGCCTTGTCCTTGACCATCTCGATGCCGTAGAAGAAGCCGGCGCCGCGGACATTGCCAACGATGGGCAGGTCATACAACGACTCCAGCGCGCCACGGAACTTCGACTCCAGTGCGAGCACATGGTCCACGATGCCCTCGCGTTCCATGATGTCCAGGTTGCCCAGTGCCACCGCAGCGCTCACCGGGTGCCCGCCGTAAGTGAAGCCGTGCAGGAATGCGCCCATGTCTTTGCTGAACGGCTCGAACAACCGGTCGTGCGCGATCATCGCGCCAATCGGCGCATAGCCACTGGTGAGGCCCTTGGCACAGGTGATGATGTCGGGGTTCACTCCGAAGCGGTTCATCGCGAACATGCCGCCGATGCGGCCGAAGGCGCAGATGGTCTCGTCCGCGACAAGCAACACATTGTGGCGGTCGCAGATCTCACGCACCCGCGCGAGGTAGCCAGGCGGGGGAGTGAAGCAGCCGCCGGAGTTCTGCACCGGCTCGAGGAACACCGCGGCCACGGTGTCCGGGCCCTCCATGACGATCGCGGCTTCGATTTGGTCCGCGGCCCAAACCCCGAATCCCTCGAGGTCCTCGCGCAAGTGCTCGGGTGCGCGGTAGAAGTTCGTGTTCGGAACACGGATGGCGCCAGGGACCAGCGGCTCGAACATCTGCTTGGCCGCGGGGATGCCGGTGATGGACAGCGCGCCCTGCGTCGTGCCGTGGTAGGCGAGGTAGCGCCCGATGACCTTGGTCTTCAACGGGTGGCCGGTCATCTTGAAGTACTGCTTTGCCAGCTTCCACGCGGACTCCACAGCTTCGGAGCCGCTGGCGGTGAAGAACACACGGTTCAGGTCGCCGGGGGCGTAAGAAGCGAGCCGCTCGGCCAGGTTGATTGCGTTGGGGTGCGCATACGACCACAGCGGGAAGTACTCGAGCTGCGCCATCTGCTTGGCGGAGATGTCAGCGAGCTCTTGGCGACCGTGGCCCACCATGCAGGTGAACAGCCCGGCCAAGCCGTCGATGATGCGGCGGCCGCGGGAGTCGTAGACGTATGCACCTTCGCCGCGGGTGATGACGGGCACGTCTGCGCCCTCCATGTAGGCCGAGTGCCGGGTGAAGTGCATCCACAAGTGCCGACGCGCCTTCTCGGCCAGCGCATCGGCATCGGTATGGGATCGCAGGTCGATGTTGCTGGTGTTTTCGCTGATGGTCATCGTGTTCCCCATGAGTAGGTTTGTTTGCGCACCTTGAGGTACACAAAGGTCTCGGTCTTCTTCACATCCGCGATCTGGCGGATGTCGGACAGCACCGTGAGCAGGTGCTCGTCGTCTTCGCACACCACTTCGGCGAGCAGGTCGTACTGCCCGGCGGTGACGATGGCGTAAGTGACTGCCGGGATGGCTTCCACTTTGGTCGCGGCTGCTTGCAGGTCCCCTTCGACGCCGATACCGATCATCGCCGCGCGGGTGAAGCCCACTTGCATCGGATCGGTGACTGCGACGATCTGCAGCACACCCGAATCAGTCAGTCGCTGCACTCGCTGGCGCACCGCCGCTTCAGACAATCCCACTGCTTTGCCGATGGCGGCATACGAGCGGCGGCCGTCCTGCTGCAGTTGCTCAATGATGGAACGCGAGGTGTCATCCAGTCCGGATGTGCGCTCGCGCTGCAGGGTCATGTGGGCATTCTGTCGCCCTGACACGGTTTGAGCAAGCGAAATCGCAGACTTAGGGCAGATTTGCTACGAAATCCGTACCTAAATCGTCATGAATGTGCGGAAAATCACTGCCTTTGGCGGCGGTTCATGGCTAGGCTCTGCGCCCATGAGCAACGTGCCCCAGATTCACAATGTCATCAACGGCCAGAGCGTCGCGGCAGCCGAAGGCGCCACTACCGACCTCGTCGACCCGTCCACCGGACAGGTTTTTGCGCAAGCCAGCCTGTCGAGTGAAGCCGATGTCAATGCCGCGTACCGCGCTGCATCCGATGCGTTCGTCACCTGGCGTGAGACGACCCCGTCGCAGCGTCAGCGGGCGTTGCTGGACCTCGCTGACGCGTTCGAGCAGCACAAGGATGAGATTGTTGAGCTGGAGAGTCAGAACACGGGCAAGCCCGTCGCGGTGACCATGTCGGAAGAAATTCCGCCGATGATTGACCAGATTCGCTTCTTCGCCGGCGCCGCCCGTGTGCTCGAAGGCCGCGCGAGCGCGGAGTATGCGGCAGGGATGACGTCGTTCATTCGCCGCGAGCCCATCGGTGTCATCGGCGCGGTCACCCCGTGGAACTACCCAATGATGATGGCGGTGTGGAAGTTCGCCCCGGCCATCGCTGCGGGCAACACCATCGTGCTCAAGCCCAGTGACACCACCCCCGCCACGACGGCGCGCATGGCGCAGATTGCCGCCGACATCCTGCCCCCCGGCGTCTTCAATGTGGTTACCGGCGACCGTTCCACGGGGCGCCTGGTGGTTGAGCACGAAACACCGCAGATGGTGGCCATCACTGGCTCGGTGCGCGCGGGTATGGAAGTCGCTGCCAGCGCGGCAAAGGACCTCAAGCGCGTGCACCTCGAACTCGGCGGCAAGGCACCCGTTGTGGTGTTTGAGGACGCCGATGTTGCCGCCGCTGCGGAATGGCTCGCCGTCGCCGGCTACTTCAACGCCGGCCAGGACTGCACCGCCGCCACGCGTGTGCTCGTGGCTGCGCCCGTCTACGACGCGTTCGTCGCAGCCCTGGCAGACCAGGCCGCAAACACCGCCACCACATTCGCCAACGGCCGCACCGACGAGGACGCGTTGGTGCCGCCAGTGAACAACGCCAGCCAGCTCGACCGCGTGCTTGGCTTCCTCGGCCGCACGCCGGCGCACGCGGAAGTCGTCGCCGGTGGCAACCGCCAAGGCGACCGCGGCTTCTACATCGAGCCGACGGTCGTCGCCGGCCTGCTGCAGGACGACGAGATGATTCAGAACGAAATCTTCGGACCAGTCATGACTGTGCAGCGGTTCACCGACGAGGAGCAGGCGCTCACCTGGGCCAACGGCGTGAAGTACGGCCTGGCGTCGTCGGTCTGGACGAAAGACTTCGGCCGCGCGATGCGCATGGCCAAGGGACTGGACTTCGGCTGCGTGTGGATCAACACCCACATCCCCATCGTCGCCGAGATGCCGCACGGCGGCTTCAAGCACTCCGGCTACGGCAAGGACCTGTCGATGTATGGCTTCGAGGACTACACGCGAATCAAGCACGTAATGGCATCTATTTCCTGAGCACGCTCACATAAGGTTCGGGGCAACCTGAACCGCAACCGACCACGAAGTCCGCACTAGGGGAGGCAGCCATGGCACAACCGCATCAGGACAAGGACATCGCAGCGCTGCAGTCGCTGCTCAGCCGTCGTCGCTTCCTTGGCGCCGCAGGTGCGGTCGGTGCGGGTCTTGCAGTCAGCGGCTCGTTGGCCGCCTGCGGCACCGGCAGCAGCAAGGCCAAGGCTTTCCCTGCCGACGTGTCCGCCAGCGAGAAAATCGTGCGCTGGGCGAACTGGCCGCTGTACCTCGATGTCGACGGCACGAAGTACCCGACCCTGGAAGCGTTCATGAAGCGCTCGGGGTTGAAGGTCACCTACAAAGAAGATGTCGACGACAACAACACCTTCTGGGGCAAGGTCAACGGTCAACTCAAGACCGGCAAGGACATCGGTTACGACATCGTCACGGTGACCGACTGGATGGCGTCGCGTTTCATCGAGTACGGCTACACCCAGCCGCTGGATGCCGCGCAGATTCCCAACAAGTCGAACATCCTCAGCACATTGGCCAATGTGGGCTTCGACCCCGGTCGCAAGCAGTCGCTGACCTGGCAGTCCGGCTTCGCCGGCCTGGTGTGGAACAAGGAGAAGGTGCCCGGCGGGCTGAAGAGTGTCGCTGATCTGTGGAAGCCCGAGCTCAAGGGCAAGGTCACGGTGCTGTCCGAGATGCGCGACACCATGGGCGTGCTCCTGCTCAGCCAAGGCGTCGACATCACCAAGGGCATCAGCGACGACCAGTTCGCCAACGGCATCGACCTGCTGAGCAAGCAACTCGCATCGGGCCAGATCTACAAAGTGCAAGGCAACTCGTACAAGGACGACCTCACCACCGGCACCGCCTGGGCCGGCATCCTGTGGTCCGGCGACATCTTCCAGCTCAACTTGGAGTCCGACAAGTGGGGCTTTGCCCTGCCGGACAGCGGCGGCACCTTGTGGAGCGACAACATGCTCATCCCGAGCACCGCGTCGCACCAGAGCAACGCCATGAAGCTCATGGACTACTACTACGAGCCGGCCGTCGCAGCGCAGGTTGCGGCCTATGTCAACTACATCTGCCCAGTGCAAGGTGCGCAGGCCGAGATGGAGAAGATCGACCCGAAGTTGGCGGCGAGTGAGTTCATCTTCCCGTCGGCTGAAACGCTTGCTCGCGCTCGGGTGTTCCCGGCGTTGTCGGCGGAGCAGGAGACTTCCTTCAACGACCAGTGGTCGACCGCAATCGGCGTCTGAGGCAGACACCGTGCAGCCGATCCTGAACGGGGACCTGGTCCTGCGCGACCTGCGCAAGGAGTTCGGTGACTTCGTCGCCGTCGACTCCATCAACTTGACCGTCCCGCAAGGATCCTTCTTCGCCCTACTCGGCCCCTCAGGGTGCGGCAAGACCACCACGCTGCGCATGGTCGCGGGGTTGGAGTCGCCGACATCGGGCCAGGTGCTCATCGGCGACACAGACATCACGCAGACCAAGCCGCACCAACGGCCGGTCAACACCGTGTTCCAGAGCTACGCGCTGTTCCCGCACATGGACATCTTCGAGAATGTGGCCTTCGGGCTGCGGCGTCGCAAATCGGCCGAGGTGGATGCGCAGGTGAATGCTGCGCTGGAGTTGGTGCAGCTGGCACATCTCGCGCGTCGAAAGCCCGGGCAGCTCTCGGGCGGGCAGCAGCAGCGCATCGCACTCGCGCGCGCTCTGGTGAACCGGCCAGCGGTGCTGCTGTTGGACGAGCCGCTCGGTGCACTGGACTTGAAACTGCGCCGCCAGATGCAGATTGAGCTCAAGCGCATCCAGACCGAAGTGGGCCTGACTTTTGTGCATGTGACCCACGATCAAGAAGAGGCCATGACCATGGCCGACACCATCGCGGTCATGAACAACGGCGTCATCGAGCAGATGGGCGCACCGCTGGAACTGTATGAACGCCCAGTCAGCCACTATGTCGCGAACTTCCTCGGGCAGTCCAACACCTTCGACGGCCAGCTCGTCGGACGCTCCGGCGAGTACGGCCAGGTCCGCACCGCGGTGGGCACCATCACTGTCGCCACTGCACAGGACGGCGGCGACATCGCCGTGGGAGTGCGGCCAGAGAAGATCGAGATTGCGGAGACCACCGGCAACTCCATCCCCGAGGGCAGCAATGTCATCAACGCAATCGTCACCGACGCGGCGTTCATCGGCGTCTCCACCCAGTACCTCGTACGCGCCGCCAACGATGTCGAAATCTCGGTGTTCGAGCAAAACCTGCTGTTCGGTCGTCGGGCGCAAGTGGGTGACCGGGTCACCCTCTACTGGGACCCGCGTCACTCGTTCGCGC
>CAYFKX010000034.1:0-1997 GCA_964343545.1 uncultured Bifidobacteriaceae bacterium
AACACTCGACGATCAGGCTCTGCGTGCCAAGACCGAAGAGTTCCGTACACGCCTAGCCAGCGGTGAGACACTGGATGATTTGCTGCCCGAAGCTTTTGCGGTGGTGCGCGAGGCATCCATTCGCACGTTGGGCCAACGCCACTACGACGTGCAGCTCATGGGTGGGGCGGCGCTGCACCTAGGCAACATCGCCGAGATGCGCACTGGTGAAGGTAAGACCCTCGTGTCCACGTTGCCTGCCTACCTCAATGCTTTGGCCGGCAAAGGTGTTCACGTTGTGACGGTCAACGATTACCTCGCAGAGCGTGACAGCGAGTGGATGGGTCGGGTGCACCGCTTCCTCGGCCTCAACGTTGGTTGCATCTTGGCGCACATGGACCCTGCGGCCCGGCGCAATGCGTATGCCGCGGACATCACCTACGGAACGAACAATGAGTTCGGGTTCGACTACCTGCGCGACAACATGGCTATCGACCCCGAGGACTGTGTTCACCGCGGCTACAACTTCGCCATCGTCGACGAAGTTGACTCAATCCTCATCGATGAAGCACGAACACCGCTCATCATCAGCGGGGCTGCAGACCAGGCGGCCGAGCACTTTGCCGAGTGTGCTCGTCTGGCACTTCGACTTGTCCGCGACGAGGACTACGAGGTCGACGAAAAGAAGCGCACCGTGGGCATCCTGGAGCCCGGCATCACGAAGACCGAGTCTTGGTTCGGAATCTCCAACTTGTACGAGTCTGCGAATACGCCGCTCGTCGGTTTCGTCAACAACGCGGTCAAAGCGAAGGAACTCTTCAAGCGCGACAAGGACTATGTCGTGATGGATGGGGAAGTTCTGATTGTTGATGAGCACACTGGTCGAATCCTCGCGGGGCGTCGATACAACGACGGGATGCATCAGGCCATTGAGGCCAAGGAAGGCGTGAAAATCGGCGACGAAAACCAGACACTTGCCACGGTGACGCTTCAGAACTACTTCCGCATGTACGACAAGCTGTCTGGCATGACGGGTACTGCCATGACCGAGGCAGCCGAGCTTGATCAGATCTACAAGCTGGGCGTCGTCCCGATTCCAACCCACCGTCCCAATCAGCGAGTCGACCACGCTGACCTGGTGTACCGCACTGAAGTGGCGAAGTTCGATGCGGTTGTCGCTGACATCGTCGCTCGTCACGAGAGCGGTCAGCCGATTCTGGTGGGAACCACCAGCGTAGAAAAGAGCGAGTACCTGTCGTCGCTACTCGTCAAGCGTGGTGTGAAGCACGAGGTCCTCAATGCTAAGAACCACGCTCGCGAGGCCTCAATCATTGCGCAAGCTGGGCGTAAGGGTGCGGTGACCGTCGCGACCAACATGGCGGGTCGCGGCACCGACATCATGCTCGGCGGCAATATCGACTTCATCGCCGACCAAGAACTTGAACGACTCGGCTTGTCGCCTGCTGAGACTCCCGACGAGTACGAGAAGCAGTGGCCGCAGGCACGTGCGGCGGCGGAAGCAGCCGTCGCGGCCGAGCACGACGAAGTTGTCGAACTTGGCGGGCTTTACGTGCTGGGTACTGAGCGCCACGAGTCGCGTCGCATCGACAACCAGTTGCGTGGCCGCTCAGGGCGTCAAGGTGACCCTGGCGCTTCACGCTTCTATCTGTCTTTGCAGGACGATCTGATGCGACTGTTCAAGGCAGACATGGTCGACTCGTTCCTGCAGCGGTTCAACATCCCGGATGACCAGCCCATCGACTCGCAGATGGTGAGTCGGGCGATCGCATCGGCCCAGACTTCCGTCGAAGGCCAGAACTTCGAGATCCGAAAGAACGTCCTCAAGTACGACGATGTGATGAACTCCCAGCGCAAGGTGGTCTACGCCGAGCGGGCGCGGGTGTTGGCTGGCGAAGAGGTCACTACGCAGATCGAGGGATTCATCGCGGACACTGTCGCGGCTTATGTCGCCGGAGCCACTGCGGACCCTTTCCCAGAGGAATGGGACCTCGAGCAGT
>CAYFKX010000034.1:2097-8442 GCA_964343545.1 uncultured Bifidobacteriaceae bacterium
TATGTCGCCGGAGCCACTGCGGACCCTTTCCCAGAGGAATGGGACCTCGAGCAGTTGTGGACTGCGTTGCGCACCCTCTACCCGGTGTCCGTCGCTGTCGACGATGTGGTTGCACGCAGCGGCTCTGACCGTGACTCCCTCGACCCCGAGTTTCTCAGCTCTGAGCTGGTCGCTGACGCTCTCGCCGCCTATGAGCGGCGCGAGCAGGAGCTCGGTTCTGAGGTCATGCGCGAGATCGAGCGCCAGGTGGTGCTGTCGGTGCTGGACCGCAAGTGGCGTGAGCATCTGTACGAAATGGACTATCTGCGTGAGGGCATCGGGCTGCGTGCGATGGCGCAACGGGATCCGCTCGTGGAGTACCAACGCGAGGGTTACGACTTGTTCGTCGCCATGATGGATGCCATCAAGGAAGAGACGGTCGGCTACGTCTTCTACGCCGAAGTTGTGGTTAACGAACAACCGACGTCGCAGCAGGAACAGGAACAACCACAGGAGTCAAGCGAAGTGAACGTGCGCGGGTTCGGCAGCAACGTTCCGACTGCGCTGGAGTATTCCGCCCCGTCTGAGACCGGTGGCGCCACCACCACGTTCGTGAGCAGCGCTGAGGCTGCCGCCTACAAGAATGTCTCTCGCAATGACCCATGCCCTTGTGGCTCAGGCAAGAAGTTCAAGCGTTGTCACGGTGACCCGACTCGCGCCTAAGAACTAGCCTGCCCAGTGGCCGCTGTTAGTGCACTGGGCGTGCAGCAGCGGGTCTGGTCGACGCAGCCATTGGCGGCGCACCTACATCTCGATGTGCGTGACCCACCAGCCGCCTTCGTGCTCAGCGACTCGAAGCGCGATAGCCCGGTAGCTGGTCACGCCAGTGCGTCCCGCCGTCACTGCGGTGGCACAGCATTCGATAATCCGATCACTCACCTGCTGGGCCCTGACACCGACTAGAGAGAAGTTCCCGGGTTGGTGCCCGATGCTTCGGTGGACTGCGGTTGCGCGCAGGTGCTTACGCTGCAGATCCTCGTACACCGCGCGGGTGGTCCAGCGAATTGCTTGGGTCACAGGTCGTAAGCCGAGGGCGGTCTGCGCTGACAGCATCAGCAGTTGGGCGGACAACTGTCGTCGTTCAGCATCGGCCGGTCCTGGCGCTCCGGACGGTGCGCGGACCGGCATGTCTACGAGGTAGGGCAAGTGCAACTGTGCCGACGGAGCCGAAAGCACAGCAGTCTGGCGGCGAGGCGGAAGTGCGTCCGGGGTGCAGACGCGCAGCACGGCTCGCCCTGGGGGTGGAGTCGACCTGTCCACGCGGGGATACCGACCGGCTTGATTGCGCCGGCTTGCTGTGCCCGATCCGGGTTCTGCGAGTTGCCCAATTCGCGCAGGGCCGTTGGTGTCTGCGATGTCGGGCACTGACGCATCGGGTAGCAAAGGGTACGAGCGGGTGGGTGTCATCGAACCTCCTTTAGCACTTATGCGTCCTGTTATAAGCAGATACGTGCGGTTTCGTCTAGTTACATTCCGTCTCTGTGGAGGCTGATGCGTGCTGAGCAGGGGTTGACGGGTGTGCCTACCGTGGGACGTGGACATCCATGAGAACAGCGAACTGCGGCCAGATGGCAGTTGCCCAGCGCCGGCAGAGCCAGGTGACGTGTGGGCGCGAACGCAGCGTTTGCTGCACTGCGACTTCATAGGCGAACGGGCGCAACTTGAGCATGCGGAGCGGCGACTACTGACGTTGGCTGTCCGTTTGGCTAGTTCGCAGACTGAGATTTCGATCGTTGCGTCTGGGCAGGTGGCGGGCCTCTGCCGACACGTGGGCCAGGACTTCTGTGTCGTGGCCCCACGAGTCAGTACAGGGTCAGTGACCTGCGTGCTCTTTCATGCGATTGAAGCGGTGACTGGGCTGTCGGAGCAGACTGACTGCTCGGCAGAGATGGCCGTCGACGAGCCCGTGGTGTCGTGGCTGCAGAGGTGGTTGGACCAGCCAGTACAGGTGACCATGCTCAGCGGTCGGCACTTCAGCGGCGTTCTTCGCTATCTGTACCGCGACCATCTGGTCGTGTGCGACCGCGAAGAGCTCTCGATTGCGTTCTCGAAGGTGGCCTCGATTAAGTCGATGTGAACGACACGACGTGTCCAGTGGCCGCACAAAGTGTCACCGACGTGCCTGGGAATCCGTCTGTGCAGTGCCCGAATCATCGCCTTGAGTTGCGACATAACGTGCACGGATAAATTCTTCGAGAGCGCTCGTCTCGATCCGCCATTCACCTTTTCCTGGAAGCTTGATGCCGCGAAGCTCGCGATCACGCAGGTACTTCAACACTTGTGACGGGGTAACCGCCAACACCTCGGCCACGTCGGCGGGCGTCAGGAAACGCGGGCTTACGGCATCCACGTGCACATGGTGACACGGGAGCAGGTCGGCATGCCAGCGGCCACTGTGAGCGAGCAGGCGGACGAGGCGTCTCGATCGAACCCAACGTAGGGATGCAGTACCGCAAGCCACATCGGGAACTGCACTCGTACCAATCACGTCCAAGTCACACGCAGATAGTTGGACCGTGGACGAGAGGGGGCCGCTCATGCCACGAGCAGCGCTGGGCATCCCGTTTCGCCGGGTCTTCGGCTCATCACTTGCCCGCGCCGTCTTGTACTGCGCTGGCGTGCTGTGTCTGTTGGCAGCCGTCTTCATCATGGTGTCATCCTCGAGAACTGCCAGCACCACGGTGCAGGAAGTTGCCGTGGCCGTCCGTGATCTGCCAGCCGGGCTGGTACCGCAAGACGGGGACATCCGATTCGTCAGAATGGAGGTCGATGGCTCGTTACCCACGGCGTGGCTGATGCGGTCAGCGGTGGCCGCGAGGCCACTGACGTCATCAGTGGCAAGGGATTCGGTGCTCCTGGAGTCGAACTTCACCTCAGGTAGTCCTGCTGCGCAGCGCCATGTCATGGTGGCTGTACCTGTAGAGCGCGGTCACGTGCCGGTCAACCTGCGTCGTGGGGATGTGGTGGACCTTTGGTTCACCCCACGTGACACCGCGATGATCACAGGTGGAGCAGACGTGCTCGTGAGTCGGCGAGTGGTCGATGGGGTGACAGTCTGCGCAGTACACCCAGATGACGTCAGCCGTGACGTCATCATTGAAGTGTGTACGCCTGCCGGCGGAGTGGGAGCAATCATCCAAGCGACGCGAGCCGGCAGCGTCGATGTCGTCCGGGCGCGGCCAGGAGACGGCGATGCCTGACAGGTCACGCTCGCTGGTGGTGGCGGTTGCATTGGGATTCACATCGTGGGAGCCGGAGTTCGTCGCTGCGCTCGGACATCCCAGCGCGGGTATCCAGGTCGCACGACGGTGCCTGGACTGCGCAGATCTGCTGGCTTTTGCGGCAACGAGTCGCGTCGACGTGTTCATTGTCAACTCGCAGCTGGAGCAACTGGACTTGGAAGTAATCAGCGAATTGCGGGCCCACGGGGCGGCTGTGCTCGTTCTCACGGCCGATGTGGAAGAGCAACAGCGGTTATCCGGTCTCGGCGCGGACCGAGTGCTCTTCGTCAGCGCAGAACGGGTTGCCGCGTCCGCCCGAGCCGTCGCATCGGTGGTCCGTGACATTTGCCAACCCAACCAACTGACGAGCCGGGCAGCATCTGCTGAGACCGAGTCAGCTGGCCGGGTGCTGAGCGTCTGGGGGCCCGCTGGGTCAACCGGTCGAAGCACCGTAGCGCTGTCGGTAGCCGACGAGTTAGCGCGCGTTGGACATTCTTGCGCGTTGGTAGATGCCGATCAGGTTGCGCCGTGCCTTGATCAGTTGCTCGGGGTTGGGGACGGTGCCGGCTCGTTAGATTGGGCATTGCGTCACGCTGCGCACGGTGACTTGAACCGACGAGAACTACTTGCGCGGATGCCCATGTCTAGAACCGGAGTGCGCTTGCTCGTCAGTTCGGCAGCCGGTTCGGTGCTACGTCCGCACTTGTGGTCGCGGGTCTGTGATGAGTTGCAGCAGTCCGTGGAAGCGACCGTCTGTGACCTTGGCGTCCTGGACACCTTCCCGGGCGTCGGGGTGGATGAGATTGCCTCATCACCAGCTCGAGCTGCGACTCTGGAAACTATTCGCCGAAGCAGCGTCCGGATTGTCGTCGGCAGCGCGGATCTGGTCGGCTTGGCTCGCTTGATGCGCCATCTGAGCGCCGTCGAGGAAGCTGGGCTGCTGTCCGACGCCCGTTGCTTCGTTGTCTTATCCCGCCTGTCTCAGGATGATGTGGCCACGCTGCAATTCATTGAAAAGCACCTCGTGCCTCGCGCTGGCGCTGTCGGCGCGCACGTGCTTGCACTTGACGATGACGCGCGTGCCTGCCGAGCGGCTCGAGCGCGTGCCTGCACCCTCGCGGAAGTCGCTCCCAAGTCCCGGTTAAGGCGGGACTTGCGCCATCTAGCTGAGCTCGTTGCTGCCTGACGCCGGCGGGCAGTCGCGCATAGCCTTGCCCCATGTTCGCGGTGCGGTCAGGTGGTGATGGTGCTGGCGCAGTCCCCGGTCCACGTCGCGCGTTGACGACATTGATAGTCGACTGGGGAGGGGTCTTGACGGGACCTCTGCCCGAGACCATTGCAGCGTGGGCTCAAGATGAGGGCGTCGATCTCGACGAGTACTTCGCCCTCATCGACCACTGGTTGGGGCCGACCTACGCGGAGGTTTCCCGCGTGAATCCGATCCATGCGCTCGAAACCGGTCAACTGGCGGTACCGGACTTCGAGCGCAAGCTCGCTGACGCGATGTTCGAACGCACTGGCCGGCACTTCAATGGCAACGGCGTAGTCGCTCGTATGTTCGACATGTTCCAGCACGCGCCAGACATGAACGGCTTGGTCTACCGCGCGCGGGCGGCGGGGTTGAAAACGGCACTGTTGTCGAATTCGTGGGGCAATGAGTACCCGCGCGACGGTTGGGACGACATGTTTGATGCAACCGTCATCTCGCACGAAGTCGGGCTGAGAAAGCCCGACCCTGCAATTTTCATGCATGTGTGCGACCTGCTCGGGGTTGAACCGCAGGACTGCGTCTTCGTGGACGATCTCGTGACCAATACTCGGGCCGCGGCGGCACTGGGCATGGTGTCGGTCCTGCATGAGAAATACGACACGACACTGCTTGAATTGGAGACGTTGTTCTCCATGGACCTTCGATAGGGGAGATGTGCGGGTCTACATCCCGTTGTCGCTTGCCGAGCTGCATCAATTGTTTGCAGGCGGCACAGTCACAGCAGCGGCTGCATTCGGCGCGACCGAGGAACTGTGCCGCAGCCACGATGTCGACCCCAGCGACACCGAATTTGGCGAGTTCCTTGCAATGACCGAAGCGGCAACTTCGCACGTGGCCAACAGTGACGAGAGCCGAGTGGGTACTCGTTGCCTCATCATTGGTGCCGTCGATGTGGACGCCGCACCTTGCGTGGGCGGCCGACCAGGAGAGGTCCTGATTTCCGCGCCCGTGGGGCTGAACATGCTGGCAAGCTTCCACGTTGCCGAGGCCGACTCATCCGCCGCTACTGTGTCCGACGGGAGCTCCTTCGACGCCGCCGATCTTGCATGGTGGGCAGTGCAGGAACTTCCGGAACTCATTCACCATCTCGAGAGCAAGGGACGCCCTCATGGTTGACGCAGTGACCCGAGTGCCAGCACCGATAAATGAACCCATCAAGTCTTATGCACCGGGTTCGCCAGAACGCGCGGAACTGGAGCGGGAACTGCAGCGACTTCGCGGTCAGCAGTTGGACCTGCCATCGGTCATCGGTGGTGCTGATGTCCTAGCCGCTGGTGAACCCATTGCGGTGCGGGAGCCGCACGCCCACCAGCGCGTGCTTGGCTGGACCCGCAACTCGGGAACCGCGGAGGCATTGGCCGCGGTGGCAGCTGCCAAGCAGGCTGGACCCAGCTGGCGGGCACTGTCATACGACGACCGCGCGGCCATTTTCTTGCGCGCCGCTGAACTCCTGGCCGGCCCTTGGCGCGCCACCCTGAACGCCGCCACCATGCTTGGCCAGAGCAAGAATGTCATTCAGGCTGAAATTGACGCGGCCTGCGAGCTCATCGACTTCTGGCGCTTCAACGTCCACTTTGGTCGCCAACTCTTAGAAACTCAGCCAATCAGTAGTCCGGGGGTATGGAACCGCAGCGACCATCGCCCGCTTGAGGGCTTTGTGTACGCCGTCACTCCGTTCAACTTCACAGCGATTGCTGCGAACTTGCCGACGGCCCCTGCGCTCATGGGTAACACCGTCGTCTGGAAGCCGGCGACCACACAGCAGTTCTCTGCGCACTTGCTGATGCGCTTGTTGCAGGAAGCAGGCTTGCCCGA
>CAYFKX010000035.1:0-8436 GCA_964343545.1 uncultured Bifidobacteriaceae bacterium
CTCACTGTCGTTGCCCGTGCTGCTGCGGGAAGTGCTCGTGACTCGCTCAGCATCCTCGGGCAGGTGCTCGCGGGCGCGGGTCCGCAGGGACTCATCGAAAGTGAGGTAGTCGCCCAACTCGGTGTAACTGATCGTCGGATTCTCGAAGATGTCGTGGAGTCTGTACTCGCAGGAGATGGCAACCGGCTCTTTGACTGCCTACATCGAGTGGTCGACGGCGGCACTGAGCCGCGACGCTTCGCAGGTGATCTGCTCGAACACTTGCGAGACCTTGTGCTTTTGTGCCATGTGGCCGAGCCGGCAGTGCGCGAGCTCATCGATGCCCCGGATGCGGCGTACGCGGTTCTCCAACGTCAGGCGACAGAACTCGGGGCGCAGCGGGCCGCCTCGCTTGCGAACACCGTGAGCCACGGCATCGCTGATCTGCGCGGAGCGACCGCGCCGCGACTGCAGTTGGAATTGTTGTGCGCGCGCCTGCTGTCACCAAGTTCGCAGAGCAGTGACCTCGATGACCGAGTGTCTGTGCTCGAACGGCGTATTGACGGTTTACCTGTCGGCGGGTCGGCACGTGAGGCGGCACGAGCGGTTGCCGAGTCGGCGGCACAGTCGGCGGCCCGGGTAAGTGCCGCGAGCGCTTCGGCTGCGTCGACCGGTGACACGAGTGCTCCAACGCAGCCCGCTGCGGCACCGGCCGCGTCACCTGCCGCCATCGACGGTCCTGAAGCCCCGCGCACCGCCGCGCCCGTGAGCGCAGGCAATGGCGGGCGAGCCAGAGTGGCTCCGCCGCCGGCAATCTCGACTGTGACTTCTACGCCCGCCGCGGTTCGGGCGCCAGCGTCGCCCGCCCCTGCGGCAACGGTGTCGGCTACGTCTGCTGGCGACCTTGCCAGTGTGGTTGCGCGCTGGTCGGAGGTCATTGACGCTCTGCGGGCGAGCAGCCGAGTGGCATGGAGCATGTTCAATAGTTCGCACGCACGTGTCACCGGTGCTGATGTCCTGACCGTGTTCCTGCCGACTGCTGGAATTGCGAGCAGTGCCGCTCGGCCCGAAATCGAAGGAGTACTGAAATCGGTCGTGGAACCGATGGTGGCAGGCAGGTTCCGTGTGGAGTTTGCAGTGGCGGCAAAGACCGACTCCGATGAGACTGCCGGCGCCCGTGACGATGACGATGTGATTGATAGCTCGCCCCCGGCAGTCAACGACATCGCTCAGCTGCTGGGGGGCACTGTTATCAGCGAGTACGAGAAGAACGCCTAGCCAGGATTCGGCGCTGTTATGTACGAAGGCATAGTCCAAGACCTCATCGACGAACTCGGTCGCCTGCCAGGGGTGGGCCCAAAGGGCGCCCAGCGCATTGCTTTCTACCTGCTGCAAGCTGATGCTGATGATGTCCAACGACTTGCCGCATTACTAACGGAAGTCAAAGACAAGGTCAGGTTTTGCTCGGTGTGCTTCAACGTCTCTGCCGAGGAGATGTGTCGGGTATGCCGTGACACCCGCCGAGATCTCACATCGATCTGCGTTGTAGAAGAGTCCAAGGACGTCATTGCTATCGAACGAACCCGTGAGTTCAGCGGCCGGTATCACGTGCTCGGTGGCGCCATCAGCCCGATTGACGGAGTGCGTCCTGAAGATCTGCGCATCCGTGAGTTGTTGACACGCTTGAGTGATGGCGTTGTGACTGAGGTGATTCTGGCAACCGACCCCAATCTCGAAGGCGAAGCCACAGCCACCTACCTCGCTCGGCTCTTGCAGCCGATCGGCGTCACGGTAAGCCGCCTAGCAAGTGGACTGCCAGTTGGCGGGGATTTGGAGTACGCCGACGAGGTCACGTTAGGCCGTGCATTCCACGGGCGACGGACGTTGGAAGGCTGAACCATGTCCCTCATCGTGCAGAAGTACGGCGGTTCTTCAGTTTGCGATGCACCGAGCATCGTGCGGGTTGCACAGCGGATTGTCGACACAGTGGCTGCTGGCCATCAGGTTGTCGTGATCGTCTCTGCGATGGGCGATACCACTGACGACCTCATTGATCTGGCGAACCAGGTGTCTGCAGCGCCTGATCCGCGGGAGTTCGACATGCTGCTGACATCTGGCGAGCGCATCTCTATGGCGTTGCTCGCCATGGCCATCCATGACCTGGGCTACGAGGGGCGCTCGTTCACTGGGTCGCAGGCGGGCCTGATCACCGACTCCCAGCATGGTGCCGCCCGCATTGTTGAAGTGACCCCGGTGCGGCTACAGGAGGCCTTAGCCGACGGTGCGATTCCCATCGTTGCTGGGTTCCAGGGTTTTAGTCGCGAGACCCGAGACATCACCACCTTGGGTCGCGGCGGCTCGGACACCACTGCGGTAGCAATCGCCGTCGCCCTTGGCGCCGACTTGTGCGAGATTTATACCGACGTGGACGGCGTATTCTCCGCCGATCCCAGGGTCGTTCCGGCCGCGCGGCAACTGCCTCGGCTGGAATATGAAGAGATGTTGGAGTTGGCGGCAGCCGGTGCGAAGGTGCTGCACCTGCGCTGCGTGGAGTACGCCCGTCGAGCAGACTTACCGTTGCAGGTTCGTTCGTCGTTCTCGCAACACCCAGGCACGAGCATCATGTCCAGACATCGCATGGAAGTTGAGGCTAAGCGCATGGAACAACCCATCATCGCGGGAGTGGCCGTGGACCTTTCGGATGCCAAAGTGACGATCACCTCGGTGCCGGACGAACCTGGTCGTGCCGCAGCGATTTTTCAAGCACTTGCTGGCGCAGACATCAACATCGACATGATCGTGCAAAACGTCTCCGCGAAAACCACCGGCCGAACAGATGTGACCTTCACCTGTCCCAGCGGTTCGATCGACACCGCGAAGGCGGCACTGGACCGTGCCCGAGAGGTCATCGGATTCGAGGAACTGCTGCACGATGAGCACATTGCGAAGGTCTCATTGGTTGGTGCTGGTATGAAGCAGCACCCAGGAGTGTCAGCAACATTCTTCGCCGCCCTTGCCGAGGCCGGAGTTAACGTTGAGCTCATCTCGACATCCGAGATCCGCATTAGCGTCATCACACGTGCAGACAAAGCCGAGGCTGCCGCGCGCGCGGTGCACAGTGCTTTTGGTCTGGATGCCGATGGCGAAGCAGTTGTCTATGCAGGGACGGGTCGATGAGCCGTCGCCCGACACTGGCAATTGTGGGGGCAACCGGTGCCGTCGGCACCGTGATGCGCTCCATCCTCACCGAACGCGATGACATCTGGGGAGACATTCGACTCATCGCATCCGCCCGCAGTGCAGGGCAGAGCCGAAGCGTCCGCGGACGTGACGTCGTCGTCGAAGAGATTAGTGAGTCAGTATTCGACGGCGTCGATATTGCGATGTTCGACGTTCCCGACGAGGTGTCTGCACAGTGGGCGCCGATTGCTGCGGCGCACGGCGCGGTTGTGGTGGATAACTCTGGGGCCTTCCGCATGGATGACGATGTCCCACTGGTTGTGCCGGAGGTCAACCCAGCTCAGATTCGACAGCGACCTCGCGGAATCATTGCCAACCCAAACTGCACGACGCTGTCGATGATTGTTGTCATGGGAGCCCTTCACCGGGAATGGGGCCTGAGTGAACTCGTGGTCTCGTCTTATCAAGCAGCATCAGGTGCGGGCCAGGCCGGTATCGATGTGCTGCGCGCTGAGCTTGCGCAGGTCGCCGGTCAGCAGGTTGGGGATGTCTCTGGTGATGTTCGTGATCTCCTGACCCCCGCAGTATCCCCGTTCCCCACACCTTTGGCGCTGAATGTGATTCCTTGGGCGGGGTCCTTGCGTCCGGATGGCTTCACCAGCGAAGAGGACAAGGTCAGGCTGGAGTCACGCAAGATTCTCGGACTGCCGGATCTGAAAGTATCCGCAACTTGTGTCCGCGTGCCGGTCATCACGACCCACTCGCTCGTCGTCCATGCTCGGTTTGCCCAGAAGGTGGATGCAGACCGTGCGCGCTCACTACTGAGCTCGGCTGATGGCGTCACCGTCGTTGACGACCCGAGCGGCAAGAAGTTCCCGACGCCGATTGACGTTGTGGGCCAGGACGACACCTTCGTTGGCCGCATCCGCCGCTCGCGCGACCATGACAACGCGTTGGACCTATTCGTCTGCGGTGACAACCTGCGCAAGGGGGCAGCCCTAAACACCGCCCAGATTGCCGAACTGGTGGCTGTGGAGTTCACCGGCTGACCGCCACTGGCTCTCGGTAACAATGCAGATACGCGCAGTCACCGGCAATGACGCAGCACCTGTCCGCGCCGTGGATGTGGCGGATTGGGCGTGAACAGGCTCAGATACAGTACGCAGGCACTTCGGGGTGTAGCGCAGCTTGGTAGCGCGCTTCGTTCGGGACGAAGAGGTCGCAGGTTCAAATCCTGTCACCCCGACGCATGGCCCTGGCTCCGCTGACTGCGGACCAGGGTTCTTCGATTGTCAGCCGGTCGTCGCTCGTCAGTCAATCGTGATGACGGTTGCCTCAGGGCGGCATCCCAGGCGCACTGGGAAAATCGGCGAGGTGCCGACACCAGCCGAGACGTGCATCGGAATCCTTGCGCCGTCGTGCGATGTGACGGTGGACAGCCCCCGTGCTTGAGCAACGGGTAAATCACAGTTGGTCGTGAGCGCGGTGACGAACGGAACTGTGATCTGGCCACCGTGGGTGTGGCCGGCGAGAATGAGATCAGGCTCGTCGTCAGCCATTGCGTTGAGAACCCGCGCGTAAGGCGCGTGTGTCACCGCAAGGCGCAAACTGGTGTCGACTTGCCAGGCGCCTGCAACTGCCGAGTAATCGTCGTAGTCAATGTGAGCGTCGCCAGTCCCGCGCAATTCCACTGTGATCCCGCGCAGGTTCACCTGACCGCAGGCGTTGTCGAGGTCAAGCCAGCCACGAGCCGATAGGTAGCCGACCAGTTCGGCTGCCGGCAGCGGTGCACCCAGTGACCGGCGAGTATTGCGACCGAGGTAGCTGAATGGGTTCTTCAGTCGTGGACCAAAGAAGTCGTTGCTGCCAAGGACAAACGCGCCGGGAAAGTCAGTCAATGGCCCGAGCGCCCGATGAATGAGCGGCATTGAGTTCGCATGTGCGAGGAAATCACCGCTTGCAACAACCAGGTCGGGTTGCACATCGACAAGTTGTGCTACCCAACGGGCGCGGTCACGGTCCCAGGGGGCCAGGTGAAGGTCCGAGATGTGCAGGATGCGCAGGCCCCGGGCGCGGGCAGCGCGATCGCAGGCACTGACATGCACATCACGTCGGGTGTAGGCCCTCGCCTCAACGAGGCAGTACGTGAGCCCAGCGCCTAAGACGCTCGCGCCTGTTGCTGCCCAGTGCATGTGCTCAAGCCTAGGCGCAGGGTGGCCGTGCACTGTGGGCTGCGCGCGAAGTGAGGGCTCGTCTGCCACGCTAGAGCCATGACGCTGAAAGAGCAGTTGCGCTCAGACCTCACGGCCGCAATCAAGTCAGGGGACAAACTGACGGCGAGCACCCTGCGTATGGCTCTAGCGGCGGTGACCACCGAGGAAGTTGCAGGCAAGCAAGCACGCGAACTTAGCGATGCGGATGTGGTGTCCGTCTTGACCAAGGAGTCCAAGAAGCGTCGTGAGGCGGCGACCGCATACGACGACGCTGGGCGCCCAGAGTTAGCCGAGAAGGAGCGGGCCGAAGGCGATGTGCTTGGACGGTACTTGCCGCAACCGCTCACTGACGAGGAAGTTGCCGCGATCATCGACGAGGCCGTCGCAACAGCTGCCACGACTGGCGCCACTGGTCCGGCTGCGATGGGACAGGTCATGAAGTTGGTCCAACCGCAGGTCGCCGGCCGAGCCGATGGCGGTGCTGTCGCGGCGATGGTGAAACAGCGGCTTACGGCACCTTGATCTACTGCTTGCTTGACGGCTGACGTCGGCTGATGCCGGCACGTCGATTGTGATTGTGCATGTCACCGAGCGGGGTGGCCGCGCCGATCAGCCGGAAGGAACCGGACCTGGTGGTGTTGCACTATCTGAGGTGCTGACCGAGGGCTGCGGTGAATCGGTGGGAAGTTCGGGCACCAACGAGTCGTCTGGGCGCGGTGAATACGCGAAGATGCGATTGATCTCAGACGGTGGTGGCAACGTTGCCGGCCAAATCGGTGTGCCTGGCGAAGTCCAGTGCCCGTCAAAAGTTTGGAAATCAAAGGCGGTCTCAGCCCTACCCTCCAACGTGGCCTTCATGGTGTCCCGCCAAATTGGACCGGGGATGGTGGCGCCATAGACCTGCGGGTAGTACTTGCCATTGATGGTCAAGTTGCGCATCGGGTAGCGCTGGCCACCACGCGGGTCACCACACCAGACCGCGGCAGCGGCGTCTGGGGTGAATCCCACGAACCACACGGATGCGTTGCCGTCAATGGTGCCGGTCTTTCCTGCAGCCGGCCGGCCAATTCCGAGCGCTGCTCCGGTGCGTCCGGGGAATGGGCCGGAGATGACACCCTGCAGAATCTTTGCGACGCCGTCGGCGGTCGGGCGGTCCAGTACTTGCTCGCACAACGGTGCTGGCTTCACCAGGCTCTCGCCAGACTCAGTGAGTACTTCCGTGACAGCGGTGGGGACGCAGTACACGCCATGGGCGGCGAAAGTGGCGTATGCGTTCGCCATCAGCAGCGGGGTCACCAATGACGTACCGAGAGTGAACGAAGGCACCGCTTCGAGCGGGCGTTCGTCACCACCCTTGAGTCCAAGTGCTGTGGCTATTTCAACGGCTTCGCAGAGCCCAGTCTTCTGCTCTAGCGCCATGAAGTAGGTGTTCACACTCTCAGCGGCACCCGCAAACATTCCGTAGGGACCGTTCTCGCGAGGGCTGCTGTTGTGCACCGTGTATGGCGGGAAGTGCACTGAACTATCACAGTTCACAAAGCCCGAGAATGTGTTGACGCTCGGCGACATCAGCTTCTCGTAGGGGTTCATCCGCTGGTGCAGTGCAGCTGCCAGCACGAACGCCTTGAAGGTGGAGCCGGCTTGAAGTCCGATGATGCCGTTGTGCTCGCGCCCCACGTTGTAGTTCACGGCGGTTGTGCCCAGTGCGTATGTGCCCCACGCACGGTTCTGTGCCATCGCCATGATGTGCCCGGTACCTGGCTGAATCATTGTCAGCGCCGCAGCTTTGCGACTCGGGTCCTTTTCGGGGATGTATTTGCGAGTGGTCTTGTCCGCTGCTTGCTGTGCCTGCATATCCAGCGTGGTCTTAATCACCAGACCGCCGTTGCGCAGGACCTGCTCACGGGTCGCAGCGTCCGGACCGAACACGGGGTCAGTACGTAGTTCCTGGAGCACGTAGTCACAAAAGAACGGTGCCCGTGAGATCGGGCAGCCGTTCTCATAGGGAGTCTGGCGAAGTAGTTTCTCAGTCGGGATGGCTGCGGCGGAACGTGCCTGTGCTCGCGAGATATACCCCATCGCCACCATCCGTGAAAGCACTACGGCCCGCCGGTGTTGGCTGGCTTCGGGATGGCGAATCGGGTTGTACAAGCCAGGCGACTGAACGATTCCCGCCAGAGTAGCCGCTTCAGCGAGGTTGAGTTTTGACGCAGGTTTCGAGAAGAAGCGGCGTGATGCCGTCTCGACGCCGTATGCATGGGAGCCGAAGAACGCGATGTTCAGGTAGCGCTCCAGAATCTGATCCTTGGTCAAGCGCCTTTCAAGTGACAGTGCCAGGCGCAACTCGCGAATCTTGCGGCTTAACTTCTTCTCGCGTGCCTGCTGCACTTCGTCGGCATTGCGCGCAGTTTCAACGAGTACGTTCTTGACGTACTGCTGGGTCAAGGTTGAGCCGCCTTGGACGCGGCCACCGAGGGCATTGGAGATGACGGCGCGGGTCGTGCCACGGATGTCCAGGCCGTTGTGCTCGTAGAAGCGTGAGTCTTCGGTGGCGATGATTGCGTGCCGCATCGTGACAGAGACGTCTTTGAGTGGCACCGCCACTCGATTGCGCAGGTAGACCGTGGCGATGGTGCTGCCATCGGCCGCGAGAATGGTCGATTGCTGTGGCAGTGCCGGTGTGAGCAGACCCGAGGGTGCTGACTCAAACCCGGCTGCTGCCGACTTCAGCCCAAGCCCGAATACCGCAGCGACCGGCAGCAAGCCGATGGCGATGAGCAGGCCCGCGCAAATGGACAGACCGATGAGCAGGCTGGCTCGGGCGATGGGCGATGACCAGCGTTTGGCCGCTTGGTTCATCCAGTCCGGCCGCTCGGTCACCCCCACAGCGTAAGCGCACTCCTAGCACGTAGCCGAGAACCAAGCGCGTTGCTGTCAGCTGACTACGTGCTGCTAGCCCGCTGGGACGGTCGTGAACCATCCCTGCGGGGTCTGCCAGACGAGTGATGTCAGGCGCAGGCTTGCACTGGTGCGGCTCGGGGGAGCCACCGTGCAGATGTGAAGG
>CAYFKX010000036.1:0-8416 GCA_964343545.1 uncultured Bifidobacteriaceae bacterium
AAAAGCGCTTCGACTGCAGCAGCGGCAGGCAGCAGGAAGATTCCTAGACCGGCGATGAGATTGAGCAGCACGACGACGACGGGTGACAGTTTCGCGCCAGCAGCGGTGAGATCGGTCTCCAGGCCAGCGGCCGTGGCAGTAGCGAGGTACCCGACGACGGCGACCGCTGCTGTGGCAAGGAGCCAACCGATAGCTGCCATGAGGTCGTATGGCCGTCGGACACGGTTGGAGACCAACCCCGCTTCGAGCACCATCGGTGTGCGCACGGGGCGATCGTGGCAGATGCCCCGTGCTGGCCGGCAGTGCCTCGCAGCGCAGCCACCGGCGGTGTTGCGCACTCTGCTTTGTCGGACGGCTCGGCTTGGATACCCACATGACGCCCGCCTCTGCCCATGGAGCATCGGCACCCGCTCGCGGTGCGGCGGCTGCCGGCACAGCCAGCGCGGTCGTCAGTGTGCCGCCAGCCGGGTCGGTCGCGGATGTCTGGGATGAGCCCGCGAGGTTGCTACTTCGTCGAGATGCCCTCAACGCCGAGCAGCCGCTGTTGGATTCTGAACAGCAGGATGTGGTGGCACATCGAGGTGCGCCACTGCTGGTGCTCGCCGGTCCTGGCACTGGCAAGACGACGACGTTGGTTGAGGCAATGTTGGCACGCATCGCCGGCCCACATGCGCTGACCTGTGAGCAGGTACTTGGCCTGACTTTTGGCAAAGCTGCCGCGCAGCAGTGGCGTGAGCGAGTGGCCGTGCGGTTGGGTACGCAACCGCCTGCGGTCACCACGTTCCACTCATTTGCATTCGCGCTGTTGCGCAGGTTCCCAGACATCGTGCATCTTGCTGGTCCGCCACGGCTGCTCGCGGGTTACGAAGAACAGACCGTGGTCCGAGAAGTTATCGCGGCGGCACTAGAACTCGGCAGAATCGATTTCCCGGAGAATCTGCGAGTCGCCGCTTTGACGGCGGAGTTTGGTCGCCAACTACGCGCGGTGATGTCGCGTGCCCGTGGAGCGGGCATTTCCGCGCGCAGGCTCAAAGACGAGGCCGTGGCATCAGGTGACCGTGGCTGGCAACTCGCAGCGGACTTGTTCGCAACGTACGAGCGGTTCCTCGAGGACAGCGACTCCTTTGACTACGCGTCCTTGATTGTCACCGCCACAGCGATTGCTCAAGATCCCACAGTGGCTCGAGAACTGCATCGCACGTATCGCGCGGTCTTCGTTGACGAGTACCAGGACACAGACCCAGCGCAAGTGGCTCTACTGAAGGTGCTCGTCGGGCCGGAGTGCGACCTCGTCGTGGTCGGCGACCCCGACCAGAGCATCTACGCCTTCCGTGGCGCGGATGTGCGCGGCATCCTGAACTTTGTTGACGACTTCAGCACTCCCACGCGCGCAGCTCAAGTGAAGGTTCTGCGCACCTGTCGACGTTTCGCACCGCAGATTCGGGCCGTCGCGGACATCGGGCTGGCTCGCGTGAACTATGCCGGGACACCTTGGTGGGCCAGTGTGCGGCAAGCTCATCGAAATCCAGTGTGCGTCGGCGAGTCTGCGCTGGAGCCAGCCAACTCGGTCATGCTGTGCGCAGATGCCCGGGTTGAGGCATCGCACATCGTCGAGGAAATTCGCAGACTCCATCAGCAGGGTGAGTCCTTCGCGTCGATGGCTGTCCTGGTGCGCAACGCTGATCAGATCACCCCCATCTTGCGTGAGTGCGCAGCCGCCGGAGTCCCGGCCAATGCTGCGGGCGATGCGCAGCCGGTAGCCACCAATGCTGCTGTCATCACACTGCTGGATGCCTTGCTTGTGGCCGAGTCCCCTCAGACGGCCACTGCCACGGTCGCCGAATCGTTGCTGCGCTCGGCGCTATGCGGGGTGGACCCCGTTGAATTGCGCCAGATTGTCCGTTCCCTTCGGGACCGACAGCGGCGAGAAAGTCCTGAAGATGAGCCGACCCCGACCAGCGGGTTGCTGGTGGCGTTGCTGACGAATCCACAGGTGCTTACCGAACTCGCGCCGACAGTTGCACCTCGCGCTCAAGCACTGCTCAAGCACTGGCACCAGGTGCTGGCAGCGGCGCGGACGGCTGTTGCTGAAGGGTCTGGTCCGGAACTGGTGTTGTGGAAAATCTGGAGCAGCGCTCCCGGGTGGGCGATGCGCCTGCAGAACAGAGCACTGCGTGGCGGCGCAGTGGGCCGTCGCGCTAACCGAGACCTTGATGCCGTGCTCGCTCTTTTCGATATGGCGGCCAAAGCGTCACGCACGAGCGCAAAGAGCTGTGCTCGTTTCGTTGAAGAAGTCCGGCAACAAGTGGTGTCTGTGGTCGCATCGGACACCGCCGCGGTCATTGACCAGGTTGCGGTGATGACGGCACATCGAGCGAAAGGTCTTGAGTGGGACTTCGTCTTCGTGGCCGGTGTGCAAGAGGGGGTGTGGCCGAACAACCGAGTCCGCGGCGCGATGCTTGGGGCCGACCGGATCACCGCCGATGGCCTCGGTGTTGGCCTGCAGCCCAGTGAGTTGGCCGCTGAGGAGCGCCGACTGTTCTACGTAGCCGTCACCCGTGCGCGCAAGCGGATGTGGCTGAGCGCTGTTGCCCCTGTGAATCCCTCGGGGGACGACGGGCGCGCGTCAGTTTTCATTCGCGAATTGCTCGACCCGGAAAACCCGCAGGAGTCGATACTGCCGAGCTGTGCGGTGCGACAGGTGCACTCGCGCGGTTCGCGGATGTTGACTGTGCCCGATGTCGCCGCACGACTGCGCCAGGTGCTCCAAGACCCGCAGTCTTCGCGCGAGCGGCGGCAGGCGGCCGCCGAGCACTATGCCCGGCTGATGGACATCCCGTCAGTGCCGCGACCGGAACAGTGGTGGGGGGTGCAAGCACGCACTGAGTCAATCCGGCCAGTGCGTCCGGTGGAACCACTGCAGCTGTCCGCCTCAGCAATCGACAGGGTGGTCACGTGTCCGTTGTCGTGGTTCCTTGAGCGTGAGGCAGCTGCGAGTAGTCCGAAGTCGACCGTGCTTGCCTTCGGACTGGTTGTACATGCTGTCTGCGAGTTCGTCTCCACCTGCGCGGACTTACCTGGCGATGGCGAGCTGGAGTCACTGATTGATTCAGTATGGGCCGACATCGGATACCCAGCGGACTGGGTTTCTCGACAGGAACGTGTCCTCGTCGCGGCCGCAGTGAACCGCTTCGTCTTGTGGCACCAACAGCGGCTGACCGCCGGGTGGCAGGTGCACGGGGTTGAGACGGACTTTCACGCGCCAGTGCAACTCACCGATGCCCAAGGGCGGGTTCATGACATCGTGTTACGCGGGCGGATGGACCGAGTGGAGGTCAGTGTTGACTCCGCGGGCGAGCAGACGGTCATGGTCTATGACCTCAAGACCAACCGGACCAAGCCTTCCGAGCAGGAAGTCCACGAACATGTCCAGCTCATGACTTATCGCCGGGCCATCACCGCCGATGGGGTTCAGGGAATCTCGGGCGCGACCAACGTCAACGCCGGCTTGGTGCTCGTGAATCTTGATGCCAGCAGCAAATCGCCGGCAGCCAAAGTGATGGAGCAAGGTCCGCTGCCCGCTGACAGCGACGAGGCCATCGCGGTCGCCGCGGCGACAATCCGCGACGAGTCATTTGTCGCGCGACCTGGCTCGCACTGTTCCTGGTGCCAACTACAGATTGCCTGTCCAGCAAAAGTTGGCGATGACGTGGGCGACGATGACGGAGGTGACGGCTATGACGATTAGCGCCGACACCATTGCGCGACTCATGAGTGAACCAGGCAAGCCGATCATCGTGTGGTCTGAAGAGCAACGCGAAGCCATCGAGATCGGGATGCAGCCCCACCTCATCGTTGCTGGCGCCGGTTCGGGCAAGACCACCGTGATGACTGCACGGATCCTGTGGCTCATCGGTAGGGGTCAGGTGCGCCCCGATCATGTGCTTGGGCTGACCTTCACGAACAAGGCGGCAGGCGAGTTCGCTGAGCGCATCACCGCCGCCATGGCCCGCATGCGTCGCGAAGGACTTGTGCCCCTGGCGTATGACGAGGTTGACGAAGACGTCGGTGCGCAGTCGCACCAAGAACGCGATGGTGACGGCAATCCGCTGATCTCCACTTATCACGCGTTCGCGCAACGCCTTCTGGTCGACCACGGTTTGCGGATTGGATATGAGCCGGGTGCAACGTTGCTCAATGAAGTCAGTCGCCAGCAGTTGGCTTACCGCACGGTGTTACGCACCAAGCTCGGGTTGACCTATGTCTCGCGGCATGTCCCGACAGTCGTCGGGCAGTTGCTAGAACTTGATGCCGTGCTGGCGGAGCGTTTGATTGAGCCCCACGAGTTACTTGACGATGAAACTGAGCGGATCACTTGGCTGCAAGCGCTACCAACTTTGCAAGACGCGGGCAACAAGATGCTCAAGACCTCACGGACACGCGTCGAGGTCGCCCAGTTGGTCATGGAGTTTCGCGAAGCAAAGCGCAGGAACTTTGTGACCGATTTTGCCGATCAGATGAGGACGGCCGCAGGTTTGGCCGCGGATCTCGCGGCTGGTGCGCCTGATGTCATCGCCGAGCTTCGAACGCAGGCCGCCGCTGTCCTACTTGATGAGTATCAGGACACGTCCGTGGCCCAACGCCGCATGATCCAGTCGCTGTTCGGGCAGGGGCACCCGATCATGGCGGTGGGTGACCCGTGCCAGGCAATCTATGGCTGGCGGGGTGCGAGTGTGTTCAACATCGACGAGTTCACTGACGACTTTCCGAAAGCGGATGCCAGTGCCGCCAGTTACAGCACGTTGACTGAGGTGCGTCGGTGCGCACCCGAAATCTTGTCCGTTGCCAACACGCTCTCGCAGGAGCTTCGCGTCCAGCACCCCAAGGTCAAGGAGTTGCGACCGCCAGCGCAGATCGCATACCGAGGGCGATTCGAGGTGGCTCGCCTGGAATCAGTGGCCGATGAAACGGCTTGGGTGGTGGCGCAGATTGAGGGCGCACTAGGCCTATACGCACCTGCAGAAGTAGCGGTGCTCTGCCGCAAGCGCTCAGACATCGCAGTGACTGCGGCTGCGTTGGATTCGGCGGGCATTGCCTACGACGTGGTCGGGGTGACGGCACTGCTGAACCGCCCTGAGATAGCCGATCTCGTGGCGGTCTTGCGGGTACTGCACAACCCGGCTGACAACCCGGCGTTGATCCGCTTGCTCGCCGGGCATCGGTGGGGCCTCGGTGTGCGCGATCTGGCCGCACTGGGTGCACACGCACGACGGCACTCGGTACGTCAAGACCTTGATAGCGATGCCGACGTCGGGCAGAAGTTGCGTGACGCTGTGAACGACCAAGATCCGGCCGATGTGTTCGCGCTGTGCGATGTCCTTGAAGAGGTGGCCACGGGCAAACAGGTTGATGGCCTCAGTGCGGATGCGGCAGCGCGTTGCGCTGAGTTCGTTGGGGAACTGCACTATCTGCGCAGGTTCATCGGTGAGCCAATGGACGAAGTCATCGCGCGGATCCTGTCCGTGACGGGTCTGGCAGTGGAAGCGCGCATCGGGGCGCCGGAATTAGTGACGACCAGAGTGCACGCACTCGATGTGTTCTCACAACTCGCCGAGGACTACGTGGGTCTGGACCGGGACTTGTCTCTGGCTGGTTTCCTGCAGTGGTTGGAAGACGCCGAGCGGTTTGAGAAAGCGCCGAGTCTGGATGTGCCGTCCTCGGGCATCAATCTGAAGCTCATGACCGTCCATGCCAGCAAGGGACTGGAGTTCGACGCGGTAGTCCTTCCGTACCTCGTCGACGGTGTGTTCCCAGCCTCGCGAGGGCGACCGCGCTGGCCGTCTTCGGCAAAGGCGTTGCCAAGCACGCTCATGGAAGAGCGCGAACAGCCACACATGTACCCGCAGTACCCAGACCTAACCGCGGGTCCCCGCTCCAAGGACAAGAAAGAGTTTGACATTGCGATGTCGGCTTTGGACTTGATGGAAGAGCGTCGACTCGCCTATGTCGCGGTGACAAGGGCTCGCAAGTTAGTCGTTGCCAGCGGACATGTGTGGGGGGCAACTCAGAAGAACCCGCGAGAGCCGTCTCCATGGCTGACCGCCATGCGTGACTACGTCGAGGCTGGCGGAGCAGGATGCGTAGCTCAGTGGGTTGAAGTCGCGGCCGGTGCCATAAGACCAGAGATGGTCCAGCGCGAGTACCTCTGGCCGAGCACGCGCGCTGAGTTCGAACTCCTCGCTCTGCGTGAAGCAGCAAGCCTGGTTGACCAGGCGCAAGCACGCCAACAGACCTCGTCGCCTGCAGCAAGTGCAGACCAGCACACACATGTAGACACAGCGGACGACGAGGTGCTGGCCTGGGCTGCGGACGTTGACGCGCTACTTGCTGAGTGGGCAGCGGCGCAGAACCCGGTGCGTGAGGTGCGCATGCCCACCTCACTCAGCACCACAGCCGTCATTCGCCTGGCGGAAAACCCAGCGGCCTTCGCGAGTCGGTTGGCGCGGCCCATGCCCGCAGTGTCTTCGATGGCGGCCTCTCGAGGCACGGCCCTGCACGCTTACATCGAGAACAAGTGGCGAGGCGAACTCGCGCTGTTCGACGCCGTCGACGTTGACGACCTCCTGGCTGCGTCGATGACCGACGCTGAAACCCAGACGTTAATTGCGGGCTACGAAGCCGGGCCATTTGCCGAGCGAGCACCGTATGCAGTCGAGGTTCCGTTCACCTTGGTGCTCGACGGGCACACCGTGAACGGCAGAATCGATGCGATATTCCGCGAACCAGATGGTCGCTGGCTGGTAATCGACTGGAAGTCCTCGCGGGAGGAGTCAGCGAACGGTGTGCAGCTTGCGGTCTATCGGCACGCATGGGCTGAACGTCACAGTCTGTCGCTTGATGAAGTGGATGCCGCGTTTCACTATGTGCGCACGGGAAATAGCGTGACCCCGCCAGAAGCCTTACTCACTCGAGACGAGTTGCGCCGAATTCTCAACCCAGACTGACCGAGGCTGACAGGGCACGATGGTCTCCCATCGGCAGTGCATGAGTTGACGTTGAGTGTGCGGTCGCTGCGGCCGGTTGCAGCACAGCGATATGGTCAAATTGAATGCGCGGTTTCCTGACCGGATAGGTCGAGTGGGCAGCAAGCAGCCGCCACTGTCGTTGAGTGCGCATGATTCGGTGAGGCAAGTTGAGGTCACCGAGCAGGAATACCGGTCCGGGCAACTGCTGAGCCCAATGCGTCAGTGCGCGCAACTGACGCAGATTCACACCCGGGACAAACGAAAGATGAGTTGTAATCGCGGTGAAGTTGCCATGGGGTGATTCGATCTCTGCGGCCAGTGCCCAGCGAGGCTCATCGCTGACCCACATCAGGCGTGGACTGCCAGCGCCGGGGACCACGAGCGGAAGTCGACGCTGCGAACAAGGCAGCTCATGGCTATGCCAGCGGCGCACCGGATGCTTGCTGACCAAGCCGATGCCATACATGGCCCCCTGATGTGGGTCGTCAAGGCCGGATGAGGGCTGCCACTGCTCGCCGGGTACTCCGCGCAAAGTCGGGCAAAACCTGCCGTGGCCAGACATGGCCTCGGTCAGGGCGCAGGTGTGGCAGATGAACCCGCTGCGAGGGCTGTCGCGGTCGACCTCCTGCAGTGCAATCACGTCAGCCGATAAGTCGCGCACAGCAGTGCGGAAACTTGAGTAGACCCAGTCGCGCCATTGCTGCGCATCCGTCGCACCGACGCCGGCGCTCGTCGAACCCAGCGTCGGCGCCGAAGTCAATCCGGGAATGCTTCCAGCAGGCGCACCGTCAACGCTGCTGACGGGAATGCCGTGGAGCAAATTCCACGTCGCGAGGCGAATGGCACTCACCAGTTCAGCCGATGGCTGCAATCTCAGCGAGCCGTGCTTGAACTGCGATGACAGACGGATTGGTCAGCGCCGACCCATCGGAGAAGCGCAAGGTTGGCACGGTGCGGTTACCTTTGTTGGCGGTCTCAACCCAGAGCGCGGCAGTCTCGTCCTGCTCGATGTCCACCACGGTGTAGCCGATGCCGGCTCTGTCCAGTTGCGTGCGCAGTCTGGTGCAGTAGCCGCACCACGTGGTCGAGTACATGATGATGCTGTCAGTGCTCATGTGCGCATCATCGCAAGGAACGCTGCACAGCGCGCAACGGCAGTGGCGCATTCACGTCACTTCTACCCACCTGATTGGATCGGGATATGTCGGCGGAGCAAGCACTCGAAGGTCTCGACGAAGACCAGCGCAGGGCCGCGACGTACTTCAGTGGCCCGCTGGCGATCATTGCGGGAGCCGGCAGCGGCAAGACGACCACGGTAAGCGCTCGCCTTGCGTATGGCTGCCTGGCGGGGGAGCTTGACCCCGAGCGGATTCTTGCGTTGACGTTCACTA
>CAYFKX010000037.1:0-8389 GCA_964343545.1 uncultured Bifidobacteriaceae bacterium
CAACATCTTCTCCACCGCCGGCGGCGCTCCTGGTATCGCTCTGGCCTTCGCATTCGCCTCGTTCATCGGCTTTGAGGCGACGGCGATCTACGGCGAAGAAGCCCGTGACCCGAAACGCTCGGTGCCTCGCGCGACTTATCTTGCAATCGGTGTCATCACCTTGCTGTTTGCGATCGTCTCTTTGGCGATGGTCAGTGGCCTGGGCAGCGACGACATCGTCGGCAACATCATGAAGTCCACGGACGAGCTGGCCAACCCGGCCGGGGCGTTGTTTGCAGTCGCGACCACTTTCGTGGGCCCATGGCTGGCAACGCTGATGAAGTGGTTGGTCGTGTCCAGCCTGTTCGCTGGAATCCTGGCCTTCCAGAACTCCGGCGCCCGCTACCTTTTCGCGATGGGCCGCTCCGGAGTTCTGCCCGGGATGCTGCAGAAGACAAACACGCACGGGTCGCCGGGCAACGGCTCCATCGTGGTCTCCGCATTCACTGGCTTGACCATCTTGTGGTTCTGGCTGCGCGACCTCGACCCATACAAAACCATGTTCTCCTGGTTTAGCGCAGTGTCGGTGGTGGCAATCATGTTCGTCGAGGTGCTTGTGTGTCTGGCAGTGGTCGCCTACTTCCGCAAAAACGCTGGCGGCAGCACGTGGAACTCGATGGTGGCACCAGTCCTCGCACTCGTGGCACTCGTCTACGGGGAGTACCTGCTGATGAGTCGCTTCGGATTGCTGGCTGGAACAGCGCAAGCCGATGTTGACCCCACGCAGGTGACCTGGCACTTGAACACGACCGGCTGGGTGCTGGTGCTGCTGCCGTTCCTGGTGTTCATCATCGGCTCGGTGATCGGCGCCAGCAAGCGAGCGCAACTCGAAGGGGCCGGAGCCACGGCTACGGCCGACATGTTCCACTGATCCATCGAGGCTAGGCGCTTCGGGCGCCCACGACATCCTTCAAGCAGGTGTTGTGGGTGCCCGCAGCATGTTGGGATGCCGTGGGCTATCGTGGGGAGCCTGCGCTCGTCCTCGGGTGAGTGCAGGTGTAGCCAACAGGCTCGACGGGCCGGCAACGGTTCGAAGCACAAACGAAAGAGATACACATGCAAGGCACGGTTAAGTGGTTCAACTCCGAGAAGGGCTTCGGCTTCATCGCTCCTGACGGTGAAGGCGCGGACGTCTTCGTGCACTACAGCGCAATTCAGACGACGGGTTACAAGACCCTCGCGGAGAACCAGCGGGTGGAGTTCGAGATCACCAACGGCCCGAAGGGCCCCCAGGCAGAGTCCGTTCGCGCACTCTGATCTGACCACCCGCGCGGCAGGAACTACGCCTGCATGCTCGTGGTTTGACGTGACCCCCGGGTCGCTGGCAAGAAGCCAGCGGCACGGGGGTCACGCTTTTCGGGGGTGGAGTGAGCCTGAACCTTGCCGAGGGCCTCGCACAAGACTTGCGTGATCGGTTGGGTACATGACCTGCGTCACATTTGCGCGTTTATCGGCGACTACGCTGAGCCCGTATGACCCCTGAATCACTCGCTGCCGCCGTGCACGGGGTCGTCGCTGACTTAGTCGCACAGGGTCATCTCTCACTGCCCGCTGATGCCGTGCCCGAGCGAATCGCGATTGACCGGCCCAAGAACCGCGAGCACGGGGACTGGTCGACCAACATCGCCATGGTTCTAGCAAAGCCCGCGGGCATCAACCCGCGTGACTGTGCACAGATGATCGCGGGCGCGCTCGCCGCAAACCCAGACTTCAGCAAAGTCGATATCGCCGGCCCAGGGTTCATCAACCTCACGATTAGCGCTCAAGCCGCCGGGCGCATCGCACGTGATGCCGTCATCGCAGGCAGCCACTTCGGGCACTCACAGGCGCTCGCAGCGCAGACGATCAACGTGGAGTTCATTAGTGCCAACCCGACTGGACCCTTGCACCTCGGTCATACTCGCTGGGCCGTCGTCGGTGATGCCATTGCCCGGGTGCTCACGGCCGCCGGTGCAACTGTCGTTCGTGAGTTCTACATCAACGACCGTGGTGTGCAGATGGACAAGTTCGGTGAGTCAATTCGTGCTCGCGCGTTAGGTGAAAGCCCGCCTGAAGACGGTTACCACGGGGACTACATCGCCGAACTCGCCGCGACGGTGTTGTCGACAGACGCCGCAGTGTCCACGCTGTCGGCAGATGAGCAGCTGGTTGCCTTCCGCGAGCACGGGTATGCACTGCAACTAGCGCAGCAACGCGCGACACTTGAGCGCTTCCGGACTTCCTTCGACGTCTGGTACTCCGAGCGGAGCCTGCATGAGTCTGGCGCCGTGGAACGGGGTCTGGCCACCCTTCGCGAGAACGGTCGCGTCTTTGAAGCCGACGGCGCAGTGTGGCTGCGCACCACTGACTTCGGTGATGACAAGGACCGGGTGCTCATCAAGGCCGATGGCGACTACACCTACTTCACATCGGACACTGCCTACTACGTGGACAAACGCGCTCGCGGGTTTGACCGATGCATCTACCTGTTAGGCGCCGACCATCACGGGTATGTCAATCGTCTGCGCGCAGTTGCGGCATGCGCTGGTGACGATGCTGACACCAACATCGAGGTGCTCATCGGGCAGATGGTCAAGATGACCCGCGACGGCCAGGAAGTGCGGCTGTCAAAGCGTGCTGGCGACATGATCACACTCGATGACCTCATTGATGAAGTCGGCGTGGATGCGGCGCGCTATTCACTCGTGCGGTACCCAGTCGACAGCCCCCTGGTGTTGGACTTGGACCTCATCGTCAAGCAGAGCAGCGACAACCCGGTGTTCTACGTGCAATACGCGCATGCCCGTATCTCCACTCTCCTACGCAGCGCGGCCGCAGCTGGCCACACCCCAGAGTTGACTGCGGACTGGCCCCGCGATGCTGTCGACTTCTCGTTGCTGGTCGATCAGCGTGAGGCCGAACTTCTTGCCGCGCTCGCAGAATTTCCGCGAGTGGTGGCCTTCGCTGCCGAAGTCCGCGAGCCGCACCGCATCGCTCGGTACCTCGAGGAACTTGGCGGCACTTATCACCGGTTCTATGACGGTTGCCGAGTCTTGCCGGCCGCGGGGGAGCCGCTGGCCGACCTCAATGTGGCCCGCCTGTGGGTTTGCGCCGCAACGCGTCAGGTTTTGGCGAATGGTCTGTCCTTACTTGGTGTCAGTGCACCGGACACGATGTAGGTCGTTCTCATGTCGTCTCATCCCGCTGGGCCGCGCTCGGCAGCGATGTCGGCGGGCACTGTTGCACCTGCAAGTGTCTGGCAAGCGCAGTCCGCCGGTGTCTGGCCCGCGTCGGCAGTTCGGGCAGCAGATGGCGTGCTCACAATCGCAGGGTGCAGGGTCGACGACCTGGTCGCCGAGTTCGGCAGCCCGTTGTACATCGTTGACGAGGTCGATGCACGAGCGCGTGCTTCGGCCTACCGACGTGCCTACCCGCATGATCGAGTTTTCTACGCCGCCAAAGCATTCCTGAGCGTTGAATTCGCTCGCTGGATGCTCGACGAGGGGCTCGGCATCGATGTGTGCACATTGGGGGAGTTGCACACCGCATTGGCTGCGGGTGCCCGCGGAACCCAACTGCTCATGCACGGAAACAACAAGTCCCTTGAGGAATTGACTGCGGCCGTCAACGCTGAGGTGGCGTTCATCGTGGTGGACTCCATGTTGGAGATTGATCGGCTGAATGCGATTGCTGCCCAATCAGGGCGCTGCGTCGATGTGTTGGTTCGAGTCACCGTTGGGGTCGAGGCGCACACGCATGAGTTCATCGCGACAGCGCACGAGGATCAGAAGTTCGGCTTCTCGATGGCGGGCCCTGCGGCCGCCGATGCAGTGGCTGCGGTCGAGGCCGCGCCGTCACTGCGATTCGCGGGTCTGCACAGTCACATCGGCTCGCAAATTTTCGACGAGCAGGGTTTTTTGGTTGCTGCACATCGACTGGTCTCGTTCTGCGGGCACTTGACCGACACTCTTGGTGTCGAGGTGGAACTGCTCAACCTCGGCGGTGGCTCGGGCATCGCTTATGTGGCCGGCGATGATCCCTTGAGCATTGATGACATGGCGCAACTGCTTCAGCAAGCGGTTGCCGCCGAGTGCGCAGCGGCAAGTTATCCGCGGCCGACCTTGGCGGTGGAACCCGGTCGTTCCATCGTTGGTCCAGCCGGCATCACCGTCTACACCGTAGGCACGGTGAAGCCTGTGACCGTGACCGCACGTGAACAGAGGCTGTACGTGTCCGTCGACGGCGGCATGAGCGACAACATTCGCACCGCTTTGTACTCCGCGGACTACACGGTTGCACATGCGTCCCGACAGGCTGCCGCGGACGATGCAACTGCGCTGGCACGAGTGGTCGGCAAGCACTGCGAATCCGGTGACATCGTGGTGCGCGACGCCCACGTTCTCGCCGATATCGAGGCTGGGGAACTCCTCGCCGTGGCGGCCACTGGCGCCTACTGTCGCTCGATGGCCTCGAACTACAACAGCGTCCCGCGCCCGGCAGTTGTTGCCGTGGCAGCCGGAGCCGCCCGTCTGCTGTACCGTCGCGAGACACTGGACGATCTCTTCTCTTTGGATGCGGGGTTGCTGCGATGACCAACGACAAGGGCTCTGCAATCACCGTGGCTGTGCTCGGTGGCGGGCATGTAGGCGCTGCTGTCGCGAACATCCTGCTGTCACATGCCGATGAGCTTGCACAGCGAGTGGGACGTCCCATGCAATTACAAGGCGTAGCCGTGCGCGACACGGCTCGCACTCGTGACGGAATCCCGGATCAGATGCTGACAACGGACGCCGCAGCCCTGGCAGACAACGCAGACATCGTGGTTGAGCTCATCGGTGGCATCACCGACGCAGCGGCGCTCATCGAGCGCAGCCTCACCCGAGGAGCCAGCGTGGTAACCGCCAACAAGGCCCTCATCGCAGTTGACGGAGTTCGTTTACACGAACTTGCCGCACGTTGCGGAGGTGACTTGTATTACGAGGGCGCAGTTGCGGGCGCCATCCCGTTGTTGAGACCGCTGCGAGAGTCGTTCGCTGGCGACAACATCACGAAGGTTCTCGGCATCGTGAACGGCACCACTAACTACATCCTCACGCAAATGAGTGACCACGGGTTGGCGTATCAGGACGCTCTGTCGCAGGCGCAACAACTCGGCTACGCCGAAGCTGACCCCACAGCAGACGTTGCCGGCCATGACTCCGCTGCCAAAGCAGTCATCTTGGCTCGCCTCGCGTTCCACTCTGACATCGATCACAGTGCCGTGTCCATCGAAGGCATCGAGTCAGTGACCCCCGCGGACATAGCGGCAGCCCGTGACATGGGGTTTGTCATCAAGCTTTTGGCAGTCGCCGAGAAGACGGAGGGCGGCGCCGGCGTTGTCGTGCGTGTCCATCCGACTTTGGTGCCGATGGCGCATCCGCTTGCAAGTGTGCGCGGCCCATTCAACGCTGTTTTCGTATCCGCGGACGCTGCGGGCGACTTGATGTTCTACGGCCGTGGTGCTGGTGGCTCTCCGACTGCGAGCGCGGTGGTTGGCGACATCGTCGCCGCGGCCCGCAACATCGCAGGCGGCTCTCGCGCCCACGCGGTCACTCCGTACGCGAGCCTGCGCACGCTACCTCTGGGCGAAGCCACCACCAGTTACTACGTCAACTTGCATGTCGCCGACGAGCCAGGTGTTCTGGCTCAAGTGGCCCAAGCTTTCTCCAACCACGGCGTGTCGATCAGTGTCGTGCGCCAAGACGGCGATGCTGACGACGCCCGACTGGTGTTGCGCACCCACCGAGCATTGGAGTCCGCATTGGCCGCCACGGTGGCGTCTTTGCGTGCGCTGCCTGCGGTCCGCCATGTCGATGGCGTGATGCGGGTGGAGGGAGTGCAGTGACCTCGTCGGCGAGAGCGCATCAGTGGCGGGGCGTCATTGAGGAGTACCGGCAGTTGCTTCCAGTTGACGAGGCAACTCCAGTCGTCACACTTGGTGAGGGCGGCACGCCGCTGGTCTACGCATGTGTGCTGTCCGAGCAACTCGACGCAAAAGTGTGGTTAAAAGTCGAGGCCGGCAATCCGACCGGATCTTTTAAAGATCGTGGCATGACAGTGGCGGTCTCGAAGGCAGCGCAAGCCGGCATGCGTGCGGTGGTGTGCGCGTCAACGGGCAATACAAGTGCCAGCGCTGCTGCGTATGCAACCAAGGCTGGGATGGCGAGCGCGGTCATCGTGCCAGCAGGCAAGGTGGCAGAGGGCAAGCTCGCGCAGGCCGTCGCCCACGGTGCCCGAGTGCTTCAAGTCGCGGGCAACTTCGACGACGCCCTCGCACTAGTACGCGAGCTTGGCGAACGATTCCCCATCGCCGTCGTGAACTCCATCAACCCCGACCGCATCGCTGGTCAGAAGACTGCAGCCTTTGAAGTTGTCGACGCTCTCGGTGGCGCTCCTGATATCCACGCGCTGCCCGTTGGCAATGCCGGCAACATCACCGCCTACTGGGCTGGCTACCGCGAGTACGCGGGCCTTGGCATCACGTCCTCGTTGCCGCGGATGTTCGGATTCCAAGCAGCGGGAGCAGCTCCGCTGGTGTTGGGGCACCGAGTGGCCAAGCCAGAAACCATTGCCACTGCCATCCGTATCGGTGACCCGGCTTCAGCAGACGCCGCGCTGGCAGCGCGGGATGAGTCGTCGGGGCTGATTGAGTCTGTCACCGATGAACAGATCCTTCATGCTCACCGACTGCTCTCAGCCAGCGAAGGGGTATTCGTCGAGCCTGCATCTGCGGCCGGCGTTGCGGGGCTGCTGCAACTTAAGGCGCAAGGACGGCTTCCTTCAGGATGCACGATTGTCGTGACTGTCACTGGGCACGGCTTGAAGGACGTTCAGTGGGCATTGCGCGACGGGCTTGCGATTCACGAAGTGAAGAGCGCTACGGACGCCGCGACCATCTTGGAGCTGCACTAATGGCTGCGTCTGTCCAAGCGAAAGCACCACGTGCGGGCATCCACGTGCGGGTTCCAGCCACGAGCGCCAACCTCGGAGCCGGCTTCGACAGCCTGGGCCTGGCTCTGGCGATGTATGACCACCTCAGTGTGCATGTCACCCAGCGTCCCGGGATTAGCCTGCGGCTGCACGGAGAAGGCTCGCAGACGCTGCATCGCGATGGACGCCATCTGGTGGCCAAGGTAATCACCGACTTGGCTGCCCGAGATGGGTACGAACTGCCCGGACTCGTCATCATCGCCAAGAACCGAATTCCGCAGCGTCGAGGGCTCGGCTCAAGTGCCGCGGCCGTGGTAGCAGCTGTCGCTGTGTATCACTCGCTGCGCGGGGACGGCACGATCGATCGGGCACAGATGCTGCGCGATGCCAGTGTGTTTGAAGGGCACCCCGACAACATTGCTGCATGCATCTACGGCGCGGTGACAGTTGCGTGGGTCCATGACGGGGTCGCGGGGGCGGAGTGCGTTGCGCCAGCGCCGGGTCTTGCAGCCGTCTTGGCCGTGCCTAAGGTCAACAGCTCCACGGCGCGAGCGCGCAAGGTGCTGCCGGAAACGGTCCCGTACGCCGATGCTGTGTTCAACATCGCTCACACCAACATGACTTTGCTCGCGCTGACCCAACGACCGCAGTTACTGCCGCTGGCTATCGCAGACCGCATGCATGAGCGTCAGCGGCGTTCAGGGTGGCCGGCTTCGTGGGCGTTGGTGAAGCAACTGCGTGCAGCGGGTTTAGCGGCGGCAATCTCCGGTGCTGGATCATCGGTCATAGTGCTGCATGACGGTGCCGACGCGACGGCCGTGGCTCGCGTGGTTCGCTCTGCTTCGGGCGACAAGTTCGCCGTGAGGCGTGCCGATGTCGACACCACGGGGGTTATCGTGGAACGCGTCGAAGAGTCTGAGACCCGGCCGCGGCCTACTCGGGCGCGTCGGTAGTCGCCGACCCAAAGTCATTCCCCTGAGAGCAGGGGTGTTCCCCGTGAGCTGCGTCCCTGTGGTAGTTTTCATGCACGCTCAGTGAGCGGATCGCGCTCGACACTTCTTACAGCATCGAGACGTGCGACTCCAGATTCCACGAGCAACTCTGCGCGACTGCTTCATGGTCTCGCGCGCTACACCCAACGCACCGCTGTGACTGCGGGGATCCCCTCAGCCGAACGTGTGCCACAACCTCATCAAGGATGTTCAGTGACTGAAACCACCACGCGCGATGTGTCCGCCATGCTGCTGCCCGAACTCAAGACGCTAGCGGCGAGCCTGGGTGTGGCCGGTGCCACGGGCATGCGCAAGGCCGACCTAGTGTCCGCAATCAAGGCAGCACAGGCAGGTGGGCAGTCCAGCGGCCGCACCCGAGACCGGGGCTCGCGTGCTGAGCGCGCCACCGA
>CAYFKX010000038.1:0-8355 GCA_964343545.1 uncultured Bifidobacteriaceae bacterium
CTGGGTTATCTGCCCGGCTCCGAAGCGGAGAAGATGAACCCGTGGGCGCAAGCTGTCTTCGACACTCTCGGCGCAGTGGTCAGCCCCGAGGTGGTGGACGAGGTCATGAGCCGGGGGCTCATTGAGGTACTGCCGCTGACCCACATCCGTGGCCGGTCGCTGCATGACGCGTTCGTCATCGTGGACGAGGCGCAGTCCCTAGAGCGCAATGTGCTGCTGACTGTGCTGTCGCGGATCGGTCGCGACTCTCGCGTTGTGCTCACCCATGACATCGCTCAGCGCGACAATTTGCGCGTGGGCCGCCATGACGGCGTCGCCGCGGTGGTCGAGAAGTTGAAGGGGCACCCTTTGTTCGCGCATGTGACGTTGACGAGGTCCGAACGCTCTGAAATTGCCGCACTCGTGACTGACCTGCTTGAGGACTTACCGTCCTAGCCAGGGCACGGAGATATCCACAGATTGCAGTCTCGCCGTTACTGTAAAGCCCGATATGTCCGTTTATGTGCGTGTTGAAATGGCGCGCCGACACCCAAACCCCTCATTCAACTTGAACATGTCGGTGTCCGTGGGCAGGGTTGCGCCCATGTTCGCAATTCGGACGCGTCAGGACGGCGCTGGCATGGCTGGAGGTCAGCACGCGCTTCGTGCTGGCGCCCACCGCAGCAGCCAAGCCCTGAGCTCGCGCACCTTTGCGGCCGCAGGCGTCACGGCGCTGGCAGTGTTGGCGTTCTCCGTGATGTCCGACCCAAGTGCAGTAGCCGACGAGGTCGCACCCGTGGTGCCAGGGCCAGTAGCACCTTCAGTGCCGGGGGCCTCCACGGCGCAGGAGGGCACGTATGCACTGCAACTACCGGCGGCTGCACTTGCGCTGACCAAGCCCAAGGCCACGCCGGTTGCGGTCAAGAAGCCCGTCGTCGTGAAATTGCTCGTGAAGTCCACCGCCCACAACGTCGCGGCCAAGCGAGCCAGCCGGGCGGGTCGTCGCGGAACCAAGCCCTACAACCTGGCCTACGCGCGCAACTACTCGCGCTTGGTCGTCGGCTGGGACAGCGCCCAGTTCAGTTGCTTGAACAAGTTGTGGACCAGCGAGTCAAACTGGCGTCCCATGGCGAAGAACCGGCGAAGCGGGGCGTACGGCATCCCCCAGGCTCTGCCAGGGCACAAGATGCGCAGCGCTGGTAACGACTGGAAGACCAACCCGGACACCCAGATTCGCTGGGGCGTCAAGTACATCAAGATCAAGTACCAGACTCCTTGCAAGGCGCTGAAGTTCAAGCGCAGCCGCGGCTGGTACTAGCCAACGTCGCCTGCGGGCATTCGGCGGTATGCGCCCCCGCAGCTCCACCATTGTGACTGCGGCACACGCCATTGACGATTACTGCGGCGGGCCGACCGCAATGGTGTTCGCTACCGGTCGCACAGTGCTCTCGTAGAAATCGTTGCCTTTGTCATCGATGATGACAAAGGCCGGGAAGTCACGTACCTCAATGCGCCAGACCGCCTCCATGCCGAGGTCGGCGAAGTCCAAGACCTCAACCTTGGTGATGCAATCTTGTGCCAGACGCGCTGCCGGACCACCGATGCTGCCGAGGTAGAAGCCACCGTGTGCCGCGCAGGCCTTGCTCACGGCCGTCGAGCGGTTGCCTTTCGCGAGCATGACGAAGGAGCCGCCCGCTGCCTGGAACTGCTCGACGTAGGAGTCCATCCGCCCGGCAGTCGTCGGTCCGAAAGACCCCGATGCCATGCCGTGCGGGGTCTTCGCTGGGCCGGCGTAGTAGACGCAGTGCTCGCGCAAGTAGTCCGGCATGGGCTCGCCGGCATCGAGCATCTCCTTGATGCGGGCATGCGCGATGTCGCGTGCCACGATCATTGGCCCGCTCAGGCTTACCCGGGTCTTTACTGGCAGTGCCGACAGCCTCTGACGAATCTGTGACATGGGTTGGGTCAGGTCGATGTTGACAACATCGTCGCCGAGATGATCATCGGTGACCTCGGGCAGGAAGCGGGCGGGGTCACGGTCTAGATCCTCGAGGAAGACGCCATCTGGGGTGATTTTGGCTTTGGCCTGACGGTCAGCCGAACACGACACCGCGATGGCGACCGGACAAGAAGCCCCATGTCGCGGCAGCCGAATGACCCGTACGTCGTGGCAGAAGTACTTGCCCCCGAATTGCGCCCCGATTCCGAAGTCGCGCGTCATCTGCAGCACTTCGGCCTCAAGCTCGAGATCGCGGAAGCCATGACCTGTGGCGGAGCCATGGGTGGGCATGCCATCGAGGTACTTGGTGCTTGCGAGTTTTGCGGTCTTCAGCGTGTGTTCTGCGCTGGTGCCGCCCACGACGATTGCGAGGTGGTAGGGCGGACAGGCGCTGGTGCCGATTGCTCGCAGATTCTTGTCCAGGAAAGCGCGGAACGACTCTGGGTTTAGCAGCGCTTTCGTCTCTTGGAACAGGAACGACTTGTTGGCCGATCCGCCGCCTTTGGCGATGTAAAGCAGTGAGTACTCGCGCTCATGCCCGCGATGTAGGTCGGTGAACAATTCAATCTGCGCGGGCAGATTGCTTCCAGTGTTGCGTTCTTGCCACATCGTCAACGGCGCGAGTTGTGAGTAGCGCAGGTTCAGGTTCTCGTAGGCCCGAAAGACCCCGCGCTCCAAGGCGACTTCGTCAGTGCCGTCGGTCAGGATGTGTTGCCCGCGTTTGCCCATGATGAGCGCAGTGCCGGTGTCTTGGCACATCGGTAGCACTCCGCCGGCGGCGACGTTGGCGTTTTTCAGCAGGTCCAGTGCGACGAACCGATCATTGGCGCTGGCCTGTGGATCGTCGATGATTCGTCGTAGTTGCTCCAGATGAGCAGTGCGCAAGAAGTGAGAAATGTCGTGGATGGCTTCATAGGTGAGCACATCAAGAACGTGCGTGTCGACCTCGAGAAAGTCTCGTCCGCCAGCGCTCACGCAGGTCACGCCGGCGTCGGTCACTAGCCGATAGGCGGTCGTGTCCGGCTCGACGATAGGCAGCAACTCGGTATGCACGAAGTCAGCCATGTTGTCACCCTACTCGGGTGCTGCGCAACGGCCTGCTCGGTTCACTCGGCGCGCATACGCCTTCTCGGTGTGGTGGACTGAGGCAATGTCGCAGGGGCCTTCGTTCACGGTGCGCTCACGGCCCCGCCGGCGCGGCTACGAGACCGCGCGAGACATGGTGCTGTCCCTGGGCGCCGTTGGCATCGCGATTGCGGTCATCATGGGTGTCACTCACCGCCCGGCGCGAGACCCGGTGCGTGTGGTCGACACGGCTCCAGTCATCGTCGCTGCTCGTGCGGCCGTCACCTGGTCGGTTATGGACCCCGCGGCACGGCTGCCGGGGTGGCGGGCCACGAGTGCCCGCTTCGAACGCGGCAGCCCCTCCGCGCTCACTGTTGGCTGGGTGACGCCAGATGGCCAATGGCTTGCTCTCGAACAAGCGGGGATTGCTTCAGGAAGCGCGCGCTCTCGGGCGTGGGTGCGCAAGGTACTCGAGGATGCCCGCAACACCGGACCACACATTTCCGGCGGTGACGCTCAGATGACGTACCTCGTCCATGGGACAGGTTCACTGTCGCAGATGCGTGCGGTCATCGCCGCCGCGTCACCTCAGCCTTAGGCTCGGGGCATGGCAGAGATCGGCTACGAAGCAGCCCGCGCAGAACTGGTGGAGATCGTCCAGCAGTTGGAGTCGGGAACTGCCACGTTGGAAGAGTCTTTGAAACTGTGGGAACGCGGCGAGGAACTTGCCGCCATCTGCCAGCAATGGCTCGATGGTGCGCGCGCGCGGTTGGCGGAGGTCCAGCAGTCGCGCGACTGATGCGGTTCTGCCAGCCATTTAGGCCAGTCTGCGAAGTTCCGATGTGGGGCGATCGGGTGCCTGATACTCAGTCAGCGGTTGCTGCGATGGCGCCGTCACTTACCTGAATGCTGAGCGCAGTTCCGCTCGCGACGCTGCGGTGAGATCGCACGATAGTTCCGGTGCCACTCGTGACGATTGCATAGCCGCGAGCCAGAGTATGGGCAGGAGAGACACTGCGAAGCCGGGCGCGGGTCTGATCGAGTTGCTCATCTGCATGCTTCATATGTGTGACAAGGCTGCGCAGCGCTGACTCTCGTGACTTAGCGATGGCCGCCACATGGTCGGCAATGAGCGCCTGTGGCGCTGCTAAACATGGTCGTGACCTGACCGATGTGAGTTTGGTTTCCTCGTGGGCCAAGAACTGCTCCATGAAAGCGCGTGCGCGTTGACGTAGGTTCGCGATGACGGTCCGCTGCTCCTCGACATCGGGGACGATTCGTCGTGCTGCATCGGTCGGCGTCGAAGCGCGGACGTCAGCCACATCGTCTAGCAGCGGGTGGTCCGCTTCGTGCCCAATAGCGCTCACCACGGGGGTGATAGCGGCGGCAACTGCGCGACACAGAGCCTCATCGGAGAATGAGAGCAAGTCCTCGACCGAGCCACCGCCTCGCGTAATCACGATGACATCGACGTCTGCGAGTGCATCAAGCTCGGCGACCGCGGCTCGAACTTGTCCTGCGGACTGCGGCCCCTGCACCATGACGTGACGAACTTCAAACTGCACGGCTGGCCAACGATTGCGGGCATTGGTGATGACATCGCGTTCGGCATCGGAATTAGCCCCACACACCAGACCCACGGTGCTCGGCAGAAAAGGCAAGCTTCGCTTACGCCGCGGGTCCAGCAGTCCTTCGGCAAGCAACTGCTGGCGGGTCTGTTCGATTTGCGCCAGGAGTGCGCCGACCCCCATGGCGCGCACGTCGTCGGCGCGAAAGCTCACCGAGCCGCGTCGGCCCCACCATTGCGCCTTTGCGTGCACGACGACGCGCATACCCTCGTCGATGCGCGTGGCCGACGCGTCGAGCACGGCAGAGGACATCGAGATGGACACCGCGAAGTCTGCTTCCAAGTCGCGCAGCGTCAGGTAGCTCATGCCCTGCCTGCGGTTTATCTCGCTGACTTCGCCTTCCATCCAGACAGCGCCGAGGCGATTGATCCAGTCAGCGAGGCGCTGGGACACCTCCCGCACTGGTGCCGGATGCTCGGGCGAGGTCTCCAATGCCATGTCAGCAAGCGTATGTGCGTATCCGTCTTAGACTCTGCAGCATGACCTTCGATGCCTCGCGTAAGCGTGTTCTCCTCGCCGCACCTCGGGGCTATTGCGCGGGGGTGGACCGTGCGGTCCAGACCGTGGAGAAGGCGCTCGAGGTGCATGGCGCACCCGTGTATGTGCGCAAGGAGATCGTGCACAACCGTCATGTGGTCGACACTCTGCGTGCCAAGGGAGCGATTTTCGTTGAAGAGAATGAGGAAGTTCCTGAGGGCAGCGTTGTCGTTTTTAGCGCCCATGGAGTTGCGCCAGTAGTACATGAACAAGCTCGTGAGCGGAATTTGCACGCGATTGACGCAACCTGCCCGCTTGTGACCAAGGTTCACCAAGAGGCACGTCGCTTCGCTGCCGAGGGGTATCAGATTCTGCTCATCGGTCACGAGGGGCACGAGGAAGTGATTGGGACTGCGGGCGAAGCACCTGAGCACATCACGCTCGTTGACGGCCCTGAGCACGCTGACACCGTGAACGTGGACAGCTCCAAGCCCGTTGCGTGGTTGTCGCAGACAACTTTGAGTGTGGATGAGACGTTGGAGACGGTCGCACGACTTCGTCAGCGCTTGCCCATGCTCGTCGACCCACCCAGTGACGACATCTGCTACGCGACGCAGAATCGGCAGCAGGCCGTGAAGCAAATTGCCCCGCAGTGCGACTTGGTGATTGTCGTCGGCTCCGTCAATTCGTCCAACTCGGTGCGATTGAAGGAAGTCGCTAAGGATTGCGGCGCCCGAAACTCAGTACTCGTGGACTTCGCGCACCAGTTGGACGAATCAATGCTCGACGGCGTCACGACGATTGGTTTGACTAGTGGCGCGAGCGTGCCGGAGGAACTCGTCGCTGGCGTACTTGATTGGCTCAGTGAGCGAGGATGGTCGGACGTCGAAGTGGTCACCGCCATTGAGGAGCGCGTGGTCTTCGCGCTGCCCCCGACATTGCGCAAGGACCTCAAGCGAGCTACTCAGAACTAGTACGGCGGTCCTCAACCACGCAGGTCGACCAGCCGAGGGCGTAACCGCGCGAGTGCGTAACAGGCGATGGTGCCGATGACAATTGCGATTGCGTTGCCGCCGAGTACTCCGAGCACGACCACGACCTGCGTGAGCGCAAACGACCCTGACGGGGGTGCCGTGAACTGACCGGGCACTAGCGCACACACCAGCCATGCCACGGGAAACGCGAGCGTCGGAGCCATGCGATCAGCGTCTGCGACAAACCAAGTAGCAGCCAAGGCTGTTGCCAAAGACAACACTCCAGTGAACCAGCCGATGTGGTCAGAGATGAGTGCTTCGAGCAGCCCAACGACAACGGTGACGGCAATCACGGCAGCGGTTGCTCCTGTGAACGTCAGACGGATGCGCGGGCGGTTGCTTCGGTAGGTCACAACCGGAGTATCACTAGCAGAGCGAGAATCGGTGGGCCGTTCAGTCGACACTGGGCTGACCAGGCCAGAGCCAGCGGTATGACCGGCAGCGGGTTCGTGGCCGGTGGCCGGTACCGGCGCGGACACAGTGGCAGGACCAGTTCGCGGCGCAGTTGGCGTCGGGACCACCACGTCAGGTCGGTCAGAACTGAGCTCCCATGGGAAGAGCTCGTCATCGTCGCTGACAGCCATCGAGTCGTCAGCGAAAATGTGGTCAAAGTCGGAGACGGCGACGCGCGTCGGATCTGCGGAAGCAGTGCTCGGGGCAGGTGCGGGTACGGTCGCTGGTGGCGCTGCCGGGTCGTGCGCACTCTCGTGGCCGCGTGACTCCTCGGCGATGGGCTCGCGGCCACCAGGTCGTGCGGGCAAAGCCAAGATGGCATCGTCAGCCATCGGGCCAGTGGCTCGTGCCGACTTATAAAGACGCCCTTGGGTCATGAGTGTGGAGCCTACGCTCCGACTCCAGCGACTACCTGCAGGATGCCTAAGGTTTCCCTCATGGCTCTCACCGTCGGGATCGTCGGCTTGCCCAATGTCGGCAAGTCCACCCTGTTCAACGCCCTCACTCGGGCCAATGTGCTTGCGGCGAACTATCCGTTCGCCACAATCGAGCCAAACACGGGCATCGTGCCCGTGCCCGATTCGCGGCTGGACGTGCTCGCGGGCATCTTCGGCTCTGAGCGGACCTTGCCTGCCACAGTGACATTTGTCGACATCGCGGGCATCGTGCGTGGGGCGAGTGAGGGTGCCGGATTGGGCAACAAGTTCCTCGCCCACATCCGCGAAGCAGATGCAATCTGCCAAGTTGTGCGGGTCTTCGCCGACCCCGACGTCGTGCACGTCGATGGCCGAGTGTCCCCGGCGGATGACATCGCGACTATCGCCACTGAATTGATCCTCGCTGACATCCAGACCATCGACCGAGCGTTGCCGCGTTTGCAGAAGGAAGCGCGAACCAACAAGGAGCGCGCTGGTGCCCTCGCGGCTGCAGAGCAGGCACGGGCCGCCCTTGACGCTGGCACCACCATCTTTGCCAGCGACATCGACAGTGAGGACCTGCGGGAATTGTTCTTACTCACGGCGAAGCCGTTCATCTACGTGTTCAACGTGGATGAGGCTGCAATGATGGATGAAAATCTGCGCGCAGATCTGACCAGTTTGACCGGTAGTGCCCCCGCGGTATTCCTCGATGCGAAAATCGAGAGCGAACTCGTTGACCTCGACCCTGCAGATGCGGCCGAATTGTTGGCCTCAGTGGGCCAAGACGAACCTGGGCTTGATGTGCTTGCACGTACGGCTTTCGCAGCACTGGGACTGCAGACGTATCTCACTGCTGGTCCGAAGGAATCCCGCGCGTGGACCATCCCCGTCGGCGCCAAGGCGCCGCAGGCCGCGGGCGTCATTCACACCGACTTCGAGAAGGGGTTCATCAAAGCCGAGGTCGTGTCTTTCAGCGACCTGGTTGATGCTGGTTCGATTGCAGAAGCGCGGGCCCGGGGCAAAGCGCGGGTAGAGGGCAAGGACTACGTCATGGCAGACGGCGACGTCGTGGAGTTCCGTTTCAACGTCTGACCAAGCATGCCGAGGTAGCACGAGTGGCGATTCCCTGACTCGATCACGGCCATGCCCAAGCACGTGCTTCCTGGCCGTCGTTACTGACAGCCACTTCGCGTCCGTCGCGGGATGTCGTCGCCGGTGAGGCTTTCTGTCACTATGTCTGGTCAGAGTAAGCGGAGATATCCGCTGTCGCCTGCCGCCGGCGCTTTCGCAATGTCGTGACC
>CAYFKX010000039.1:0-8301 GCA_964343545.1 uncultured Bifidobacteriaceae bacterium
CATCAAAGTCCGCCGTTGACTGGCCACTTTCAGCCTTGGTTGGGCCAGCGCGCCCATCAGGTTCAACTGCAGTACCGATGGCCTCCTCGGCTGCAGCGAACTCCGCTTCGGCACCAAGCGCAGAAAGCTGCCCTCGCTCAGGTTCGCGCAGTACAAGTCGGGTTCGCGCCTCGGGCAGCAGGCCTTCGCGGCGGAACAGCATCATGAGAATCAAGATGGTTCCGAAAAGTAAGAAGTTATAACTCGGGAAGTTGATGTCGGTGCCAAACGTTTGGTTCACGGTCTTGCCGATCTGCACCAAGCCGGTGTTGTTGATCCACGCCAGCACCAACGCGCCAATCATCACGCCCCACACGTTGCCCATTCCGCCCAGCACGACCATGGCTAAGAGGAGGATGGAGATCGAGAAGTTGAACCGCTCGGCGAAAACTCCGTTGACTTGGGTTGTGAATGCGGCGCCGCCGAGCCCGCCAGCGAAAGCGCCGGTTGCGTACGCCGCCAGCTTCGTTCGCATCAGCGGAACGCCCATCATGCTCGCAGCCAGCTCGTCCTCACGAATTGCCAGCCATGCCCGGCCGAGCCGACCAGAGCGCAAACGCAGGGACAAGAAGACGACGAACGCCGCAACTGCGCTGTAGATGAGGAACTTCCATGACAAATCGAACGGGCCCAGGACTTTCCCGCCGAGTTGAACGTTGTCTACCGGTGAAATTCCCTTACTGCCGTTGGACAGGTTGAACCCGTTGATGTTCTCGCCATTGAAGAAGACCTGCGGGATGATCTCGCCGAATCCCAGCGTGACCAGCGCGAGATAGTCGCTCTTCAACCGCAGGGTTGGCGCACCGATGATGACTCCCCAGACCGCACAGAAGGCGCCGGCGATGAGGAGCACGAGCCAAAAGGAGATGTGCACGCCCTCCGGAAGCCCGGCGGGTGCGTGACCGCCGAAGTTGAAAGTCACTTGGTGAAAGAACCCGCTCATGAGCCAACCGACGACGTACCCGCCGATTGCCCAGAACGCCACGAAGCCGAGGTCGAGCAGTCCCGCGTAGCCAACGACGATGTTCAGTCCAAGGGCGAGAATGACGAAGACTGCCGCCTCGTTCAACCCAGTCAACGGGAGCCAGTCGTTGAAGAAGGTCTGGACCGAGTAGTTCATGTTTGGCAGCGCGAACTCGTAGAGGCAGAACACCAGCAGTACAAAGCCAGTGAAGCCCACTGCCCAACGACTCTGTTGCACTTGCGGCGGGCGCAGCGCGAGATTGAAACGCGAGCCTGACTTCTTTGCCATGCCCATCACACTTTCTCAACCGCATGCGAGCCAAAGATGCCAGCCGGTCGAAAAACCATGAACAGGATGAGAATGCTGAACACCACCGACTGAGACCACTTCTGACCAAAGGCATACGGCAGGCCGTCGTTCAGCCCCTGGATGAGCCCGATGAGCAAGCCACCCATGACCGCACCGGTGAGGTTGCCAATGCCACCGAGGACCGCCGAGGTGAAGGCGATGAGCCCGAGTTGGAATCCGAGGTTGTAGTTGGTCGTTCCCACAGTCTGCTGGTACATCACTCCCGCAGCTCCGGCCAGCGCGCCACCCATGGCGAATGTGAACGAGATCGTCCGGTTCACGTTCACACCCATGAGCCGAGCAGCGTCCTGGTCTTGCGCGGTGGCACGCATCGCTTTGCCAGCGCGGGTGCGCGAGACGATGCGAGACATAAGGACCAGCAACGGCAATGTCACGCCCAGCACAATGAGGGCTTGGGTGTTGATTGTGACGCTGCCGATGTGGACGGAGTTCTGGGGAAGCACTGTGGACCAGTTCTTGGGACCAGAGCCGTTCCACGTGAGTCCAACGAACTGCAAGATGAATGAGACGCCGACGGCCGTGATCAGGGGCGCAAGCTTCGGGGCCGTGCGCAGCCTGCGGTAGGCGAAGAACTCAATTGCCACGTTGATACTGCTGCAGAAGACCATCGCCGCCAGCAAGGTGATGATGAACCACAGAAAAGGCATCAGACCTGGGGCGGTCTGACCAAGGGTTTGACTCAGCAGCCATGCGCTGAACAGCGTGCCCAACATGAACAGGTCACCGTGGGCGAAATTGATGAGTTCGATGATGCCGTACACCAGCGTGTAACCCAGCGCGATGAGCGCGTACAACGCACCATTGCTCAATCCTTGGACAGCGACCGTGAAGAACTGCCCTGGAGCAACCCAGAGGTTGTAGCCCAGCCACGTCGCAACGCCGGCGAGGATGATGGTCAGGGATGTCCGCTCAATGAGCAACTTAGGCTCGAGCCGCGGTCTTCCCGCGAGGGACACGCTCATCTGTCCTCCATCCGGCCGCGAAAGGCGCCGTGGTGGGGTCTCGTCCCGTTGTGACGAGACCCCACCACGGTCAGGTAGTGCCTACTACTGGACCTTCCAGGCCTGGAGGGTCTTCTCCGCGCCACCCTCGATGACCTCGACCGTGATGTCGATGGTGTTGACATCACCGGTCTTCGGGTCGATCTTGATTTCCTTTCCGAGGACGGAGTCCGCAGCAGAGATGGTGATGCCGCTGCCACCGAAGACCGCGTCGACCACACCCTTACGGGTACCGTCGGACTTCTCGATGGCGGCCAGGATGACCTGCAGCGCAGCAACGCCGTACAGCGGGTAGGAACCGACTGGGTCCTTGCCGTACTTCTCCTTGTAGGCCTTCAGGAACGCTGCACCCTTGCCGCCAGCGGCCAGGAGCAGGTCAGCGGACAGACCAGCGAAGGTCAGGAACATGCCCTTGGCCTCCGGCAGAGCCGTCAAGTCCGGGTAGCCGGTAAAGCCGTCAGGACCCATGAATGCGACCTTGGAGTTGTCTCCGAGGACGGCGACCTTGTCCTTGACGAGTTGGCCGCCGTTGTTGTCGAAGATGCCGCCGATGTAGACGCAGTCCGCGCCCTTGGCCTTGATCTTCTCGAACAGCGCCCGGTAACTCGTCTGCTTCTTGTCCCAACCCTCGTTGGCGACAACCTCAATGCCCTGCTTCTTTGCTTCGGCAATGAAGGCGTTCGCCACACCCTGGCCGTAGGTCTCGGTGTCGTTAAGCACGGCACACTTCTTGACCTTCTTGACCTGTGCGAGGAACTGAGCGCCAGCGGCACCCTGGTAGTCGTCAGTGGTGACGACACGGGCGTAGTTGCGGGCACCGCTGGGGTAGTACTTGGTCGGCTCGCCCGGGTCCCACGCCTTGGTCAGACCAGGGTTGGTGTTCGCATGCGAGACCATGAGCATCGGACCATCCGAGGCCTGGTTGAGCACCGGCACGATGATCTTGGCGCAGCCCGAGTTGTAGGTGCCCATGACGGCAACCTCGTTCTTGTTCTGCACGTGCTTCTGGGCGTTCGCAGCGCACTGAGCGTCCGTCCACTTGCCCTCAGCGGCAGTGGCGTCGTCGTACGACTGGAAAGCCAGTTCGTAGGAGCCCGCCTTGTATCCCACCTGCTCCAAGTAGAGCTTGAGGGCGTTGTTGGTCGAGTCGTTTGCGTCCTTGGCTGATCCCTGAAGGGGCAGGTCGGACGAGATGATGAGCTTGGAGCTGCCTCCACCACCACAAGCGGCGAGCAGCACACCGGCGACGACGGCAACTACCGCTGCCTTCACCGTACGGGTCATTGGTATCCCCTCTCCTGTGCGAACCGCGAGCGAGTGCCCGTGGCCCATGCGCGCGCAGTATGTCAGGCACAGGCCCCCAGGACGAGGGATTTCGTCCGATTTTCTGGTGTCTGGGCAGCCGCTGAACATGATGACGGCCACGCAGGAATGATCGACAAGGGGTCGGTGGGGCACAGACTCCGCAGGGCGAATGCCTCAAAGAGGTGACTGTCACACGCGGTCAGTGAGGAAAGATTGAGTGCCTTGGGTGGGATTCGAACCCACACTGTGTGGTGTTTGAGACCACCCTCTCTACCGTTGGAGTACCAAGGCGTGCCGCCAAGCCTACGCCAGCGCTTTAGTGCGACCGTCGACTGCGCCCGAGCTGCCCGCGACCGCGACGCTTGCCTCTGCGCCTCAGAGCGTGGTCGAGCCAGGCGGTGGCATCCCTGGAGTTGCCAGCGCAACACTGCCGAGGACACCATTCACAAAAACGGCCGACTCGTCCGTTGACAAATCCTGTGCCAACTCCACCGCCTCGGAAATGGCGACTGACGCCGGCACGTCGTCGCGATGGCGCAACTCGTAGGTAGCGATGCGCAAAATGCATAGGTCCGCGGTCGGCATTCGATCAAGATCCCAGCCGCGCGCGAACTGCGCGATGGTCGCGTCAATCTGCTCCCGATGAGCTGCAACCCCCTGCACGAGTTCGGCGGTGTATGGATTGACCACCACATCCGCCACGGCTTGACGGTCAGCGAGCACCCCAAGCGGGTCGACTCCGCGAATGTGCGACTCAAACAGGATGTCAAGAGCTCGCTTGCGCGCCTTGTGGCGAGCGCTCACGAGGACGCGCGACCGAGGTACGAGCCATCGCGAGTGTCGATGCGCACTTTCTCGCCGTTGCCCACGAACAGCGGGACCTGCACTTCAGCGCCAGTCTCCAAAGTCGCTGGCTTGGTACCCGCGTTGGAGCGGTCGCCCTGCAAACCAGGCTCGGTGTAGGTAATGGTCAATTCCACGCTCGCCGGAAGTTCCACGTACAACGGGGCGCCTTCATGCTGCGCCACGACCGCCGACTGGTTCTCGAGCATGTACTTGCCACCGTCACCAACAACTGAGTCCGGGACGTTGATCTGCTCGAAGGACTGCATGTCCATGAACACCCAGTCGTCGCCGTCGCGATAGAGGTACTGCATGTCGCGCTTGTCGACGGTCGCCGTCTCGACCTTGATGCCCGCGTTAAACGTACGCTCCACTACTTTGCCCGTGAGGACTTGCTTCAACTTCGTGCGTACGAATGCCGGGCCCTTGCCAGGCTTCACGTGCTGGAACTCCACGACGGCCCACAACTGCCCGTCGATGTTGAGCACCATGCCGTTCTTGAGATCGTTCGTCGTCGCCACAGTAAGTCCTTCGGGTCAGCAGAGCACGCGCAGTTCGCGTGGTGTCGTCGTCAGTGATTCGGCGGAATCCTGCCCGACCGCGAGTGTGTCCTCGATGCGGACCCCACCCTGGCCCGGCAAGTAGACCCCTGGCTCAATCGTGAGGACGTATCCAGCAGCCAATGTGGAAGTACCAGTGGGACTGAAGAACGGCTCCTCATGAATCTGCAGACCAACTCCATGACCAAGCCCGTGATTGAAGTTTTCCCCGTAGCCAGCGTCGACGATGACCTGTCGGGATGCGTGGTCGACTTCTTGCAGGGTCACCCCTGCCCGGAGCGCCTGCCGACCAGCGAGTTGAGATGCGGCGACCACGGCGTGAATCTCGACCTGCCAGTCGGCTGGCTGGCCAATGACGAATGTCCTGGTCTCGTCGGCGTGGTACCCGTCCACGAGCGCCCCGAAGTCAATCTTGAGCAGATCTCCGCGCCCGATCGGGCGACTTGTCGGACTGTGGTGCGGAATGGCGCTGTGCTCCCCTGCCGCCACGATGCTCTCGAAGGCGCGGTCTTGGGCGCCGCAACGAACCATCGTCGTCTCGAGCAGGAATGCCAACTCCTTCTCGGTCATCCCGACGCGCACCTGCGGTAAAACCTCTGCGAGCGCGATGTCGCTGACCTCACAAGCGCGACGCAATGCCTCAATCTCTTGCGCGTCCTTGTCTTTGCGCAACTCCGCGAACGGCATCGCAACCGGCTCCACCGCGAACCCAGCATCTGACGCGGCCTGCGACCAGCCACGCAGCGCAGCGACAGTCAAGTGGGATTCGTCCACCAACAGGGTGCGCACCGACGTCGATGCCAGTCGCTCAAACAGCGCGCCTGGGTTTGGTCGCTTCGGCACGTATGTCTCGATGGCAGGCGCCTCAGCCGCAGCACGCTCGGCATATCGGGAGTCGGTCATCAAGATTTGCGCTGGCTCACTCACCACGACCATTCCAAAGGAGCCCGAAAAGCCGCTCAGCCAGCGAACATCGGTCGGGTTTGTGGCGAGGACAGCCTGGGATGTGGAAAGCCCGAGGGACTGCAGAACCCTGGTTGCGCGTTGCGCGTGACGGTCAGTCATCGGAACCCTCCACTGGCTGCATTGCTGCGACGGCTTGCAACGCCAAGATGTAGGAAAAGACCCCGAAACCGCTGATGACGCCATGGGCAACCGCTGAGACAACCGATGTGTGCCGGAACTCCTCACGGCGGGCCGGGTTCGTCAGGTGCACCTCGATCAGGGGCGCAGTCAGCATGGCGCATGCGTCCCGCAGTGCATACGAGTAGTGCGTGAACGCTGCTGGGTTGAGGATGACTGGCTGCTCGGTGCGCGCTGCCTCGTGCAGCCACGCGACCAACTCGGCCTCGTCATCGGTTTGCCGAATATCGATTGTGAGGCCGAGGCTCTCAGCGGCCTGTCGGCAGTAATCGGTCAAATCCGCAAAGCTGGCAGTCCCGTAGACATCAGGCTCGCGCGAGCCCAACATGCCCAAGTTCGGCCCGTTAGCGATGAGCACATGCACGGCAACCACCTGTCCTAGGAATTGAGGCAGCGCGACAGGGCCGAAGCGACGTCATCTGCGGAGGCGTCCTCCACCGCCACCGCGTCGCCCTGCCCACGAAGCAGGATGAATCGAATCACGCCGCCCCGTGCCTTCTTGTCGCGACCCATCGCGATCACGGCTTCCTGGGGCGACGTCACAGGATGACGCACCGGCAGCCCCAGTTGAGCGATGAGTTGATAGTGCTCGTCGCGGAACTCGGCCGAGGCGAGCCCAAGACCATGACTGAGTTCAGCAGCGAACACCATTCCCATCGCGACAGCATCGCCGTGGCGCAACGTGTAGTCGCTGAGCAGTTCGAGGGCATGACCGAAGGTGTGCCCGTAATTCAAAAGTTCCCGCCCGATGCCGGGTGCAGACTCGGTGAAGTCTGCACTGACAACATCGGCCTTGACCTGGACTGCACGCCGAATCACCTCAGGCAATAGTGGGTGGTGCACGTCACGCAAATCCGCGCCGTGATCGCGGAACAAGGACAGCAGTTCCCCGTCCACAATGAACCCGCACTTCAGTGCTTCCGCGAGACCCGCCGCGTGATCCGCGGTCGGCAGGCTTGCAATGACATCGACATCGCAGTAGACGGCGATAGGGCTGTGGAACGACCCGACGAGGTTCTTGCCGTGCGCTGTGTTGATGCCAGTCTTTCCCCCGATGGCGGCATCCACCATGGCAGCGGTTGTCGTCGGCACATGCACGATGTCGACGCCGCGCATCCACGTCGCCGCCACAAAACCTGCAACATCGGTGACGGTTCCGCCTCCAACTGAGATGACCACGTCGGCGCGCCCGATGCCGGCTTGCGCAAACGAAGCCCAACAATCCGTCGCTACGTGCACGGTTTTTGCCATTTCACCATCGGGCACTACGACGACATCGCAAATGTCTAGTCCGATGCGCTCGCGAACATCACGCGAAATCTCCTGCACCGAAGTGCCGGTGACGATGATGCCGCGACGGTTGCGGACAAGCGGGTCAGCGGCGAGCAAGTCAATGACCCCGTGCCCGATGTGCACGTTGTAGTCCCGCTCGGCTGAAACCTGCACCGTGGCGTGAGACGAGTCGCTCATCAGCGCAACCAGTCGATGATTTGGTTCGCTGCCTCAGCCGCAGTGCACTCGTCTGTTGACACTGTCAGGTCAGCAAGGTCTTGGTACACGGCAGTGCGCTCGTCGAGCAGTCTTGCCATCGTTGCCCGAGGGTTTTGTAGGAGCAATGGCCGCGACTGATTCATCCCCACGCGAGTAGCCGCAGCGGGCAGACTGACTTGCAGCCAGACCACCGGTTGAGCGGTCAGAGCCAATCGAGTCTCAGAGTCCATGACCGCGCCACCGCCCAAGCTCAGCACGATGTCATCCATCGCAAGTGCATCGGCAACTGCAGCCCGTTCGGCCTGGCGAAATGCTGGCTCGCCGTGGGTGACGAAGATGTCCGAGACCGTGCTACCGAGCCGCTGCTCCACCACATCGTCGGTGTCCACATGGACTTTGCCCAGAGAACCTGCAACAAGTGACGCGACCGTGCTTTTGCCAGCGCCAGGAGCGCCGATGAGAACCACCAGCGGCGGCATTAGCGAATCTCCAGGTTCTCAAGGTAACCGAGGAGATTGCGGCGAGTCTCGGTCAGGGAATCGCCGCCGAACTTCTCCAGCGCCGCATCAGCAAGCACCATCGCCAC
>CAYFKX010000040.1:0-546 GCA_964343545.1 uncultured Bifidobacteriaceae bacterium
GGACTACGTCATGGCAGACGGCGACGTCGTGGAGTTCCGTTTCAACGTGTGAGCACTGGCGCTGTGTTTGGCCGAAGTCGGGCAACATTCGCCTCTGTCATGCGCGATGTGCACCCGAGGTCATCATGCGTGGCCGACACGGTGTCGATCAACTGGCACGACCCTGGGCGGGGCTGCTCAGTGATGTGTCTGCGTCATTCTTGACCGAGGTGTCGCAGTCTCCTGAGTGGACAATGCCGTCAGGTGTCACACATCGTCAACAGACGGGGAACCATCCGCGCCCAAGTGGCGCCGGCGGTTACGCACCGTGGTGACAAGGATCGGGCCGAGCAACAGGGCGGCGATCACGATGCCAGCAATCGACAGGGTGGTGCCTGCCCCCGGAGAGATCGTCAGCGCGGTCGGCTGGGCTGCGGAGTAGACCCCGGGATTCACCCCGTCTGACACGGTGCCGTTGCCACCAGTGGTGCCTGTCCCCGTACCCGCGCCGTTGTCACCGGAGCCACCAGTGGCGCCTGTCCCCGTACCCGTGCCGTTGCCGCCGGA
>CAYFKX010000040.1:556-8162 GCA_964343545.1 uncultured Bifidobacteriaceae bacterium
TCGACCAGATGGTAGGTCCCGGACCGCCTCGAAGACGATGTCCACCAGGTTTCCCGGCAGCGGCGAGTACCCGAGCAGGGAGGCGCTGGCTTGGCCCTCGCAGGCGAAGAACAGCATGAACTTGCCGAGCACCTTGGCCTTGTCTGCGGCCATGCCTGTCTTCGCTGGCACGATCATGTACGAGTAACTAGAGATGGGGTAGGCAATCGGGTTGGAGTTGGCGTACACGCCTTCGAGGTTCTGCGTCCGGTCGGAGTTCAGCGTGGCCTTGGTCAGTGCGGTGGAGACGTTCCGCGATGTCGGCAGCACGAACTTGCCCGAGCGGTTCTTCACCGAGGCGACGGGGAAGTTCCGTTGCACTGCGTACGAGGATTCCAGGTAGCCGATGGCGCCGATGCCCACGATCGGGTTGGCGATGTAGTTGGCGATGCCGTCCGAGCCCTTCTGCGCAATCGAGTTCCCGGTGTCAGGGTAGTTCGAGACGGGGATCTTCGGGTCGAGCATCTTGTCTTTCGCGAACGGTGCCCAGACGGACTTGGCCTCGTAGGCGAGGTAGGCGGCGAACTGGGCAGAGGTTCCAGAGCCGTCGGAACGGATGACAGGTGTGATGGGCACCTTCGGCAGCGCCTTGCCGTAGTCAGCGGTGATCTTCGGGTCGTCCCAGGACTTGATCTTGCCGGTGAAGATGCCGGCGATGGTGTTGGCGGACAGTCCGAGATCGCGCACCTGCCGGCCGGCTGAGTCCTTCAGGTTGTACATCAACGCGGTGCCGCCAGCGACGATTGGCAGGTACTGGTATGTGCGCTTGTGCGCCGAAAGCCGAGCAGGCTCGTCTCCGACGAACGGAATCTCAGAGACGGCGAAGTCGGTCTGCTCCCCGAGTGAGATGTAGTACTCGCGCCCGGAAGAGGAGCCGACCGCGTTGTAGTTGACCGTGAGTCCCTTCTGATTGCTCACGTCTGCACGCCACTGGTCGATGGCGATGGCCGACCAAGTGGAACCGGAGCCGTTGATGGTCGGCCCATCAGCCATTGCTGGGAGTGCACCTGCGGCAGCGATCACAGCGGAGGCTGCGAGAGTCGCGGCGAACTTTCGCATCAGCCGAACCTTCCATTCACGTAGTCGTCTGTCCTTGGATCTTTCGGACTGCCAAAAACCTCAGATGTTGGGCCCGCCTCCACGATGTGGCCCGGGCTGTTTTCCTCAGCGAGGAAGAAGGCGCACTGTTGTGACACCCGCTGGGCTTGCTGCATGTTGTGGGTGACGATGACGATTGTGACCCGGTCCTTGATTTCATGAATGGTCTCTTCCACGCGTCGGGTGGACGTGGGGTCGAGTGCAGAGCATGGCTCGTCCATGAGCAGAACATCGGGGTCTACTGCCAACGATCGCGCAATGCACAGACGTTGTTGCTGCCCGCCGGACAGGGCACCGCCGGGGGAGTCCAGTCGGTCACGGACCTCGTTCCACAAGCTGGCACGGCGAAGCGATGTCTCGACGATTTCCTCGGAGTCGGCTGGCTTGACTCCAGTGAGCTTCAACCCGGACAGCACGTTCTCGCGGATTGACATCGCAGGAAACGGATTGGGTTTCTGGAAGACCATTCCAATCCGGGCACGGGTGTGAGTAGCACGCACGTTCGGCGCATAGATGTCCTCACCGTCGAGTAGCACCTCTCCAGCCATCGCGGCGATGGGAACGAGCTCGTGCATTCGATTGAGGATTCGAATGAAGGTCGACTTTCCGCAGCCGCTCGGGCCGATCAGCGCAGTGACCGACTGCGGCGGCATGAACAAGTTCACTCGGTCAAGCACCTTGCGCTCGCCGAACCACGCACTGATGTTGCGTGCTTCCAGTGCGCCGTTGGCGACGGCGTCGTGCGTGGTGACGCCTTCCGTCGTGACGGTCATGGCCGTTCCTTTCGCTTACGAGGAGCCTTGCTTCCTCGGTTGCCGAGCGCCCGCGCGATGGTGAAGAGCAAGAGGACTAGGAAGACGAGTACAAAAGCGCCCGCGTACGCACGCTGCTGTTGAGCTGCGAACGGATTTGACAGGAGTTGGTACACGCTCAGCGGCAGTGAGCTTTGGAATCCCTGGAACGGGTTCGAGTTCATCGCGGTGGAGCCGAACGATGTCATGATCAGTGGCGCGGTCTCGCCCACGACGCGTGCGATTCCCAGCACGATGGCCGTGATGAGGCCCGTGCGCGCAGTAGGCAACACGATTGACCACACCGTCCGCCACTGCGTGGCACCCATCGCCAGCGAGGCTTCGCGTAGTCCTCCGGGGACCAGTCGCAGTACCTCCTCGGCCGTGCGGGCAATCGTGGGCAGCATCAGGATTGACAGCGCTAACGATGCAGCAAAGCCACTGCCTTGCTGACCCAACTGGATGAGCCACACGGTGTAGATGAAGAGACCCGCAACAATCGAGGGAACACCGCTCATAGCGTCCACGAACATACGGACTGGGCGTCGCAGCGGTCCGCGCACTTCATTGAGGAAGACCGCAGTCATGATGCCGAGGGGTACTGCGAACAGCACTGAGAGCCCGATTTGCTGCAAAGTCCCGACAATCGCGTGGGAGAGACCGCCTCCCTCGTCCAGAGTGCCAGTCTTGGAAAGGTCTTCAGTGAAAAACGACCAGGACAACGCACCGATTCCGCGGACGAACACAAACCCGAGAATGAGCACCAGAGGCAGCAGCACGAGTGCAGCGCCTGATGTGATGACGAAGGACATGATTCGGTCTTTCGCAGCGAGCGGGTCATCAGATCGACGCACGACCGCCCAGTACATGACAACGAACCCAGCCAACCAGATGAAGCCAAAGGGCACCGGCCCGCTCACGGGCAGCACCTGCGTGGTCAAAAGCGCTGCGAGACACGCTGAGCCGATTGCTGCCGCGACTTGGAGCAGTCGGTCACGGGGCGTGGTGAGCGATGTCGGACGACGCGTCTCGTCAGTGTGTCCACTTGGAGTGATGGCGGCCATCTCAGATGTCCACTCCCGCTCCGCTGCGTGAGCGAGCAACGATGAAAGCCGCGAACGTGTTGACGACGAGGGTCAGCCCGAACAGCGCGAGTCCCGCAGCAACCAGGCCGCTGCGTTGTAGGGCGTCGGCCTCGCTAAAACGCAGGGCAATGAGTGAGGCCACGGAGTTGCCACCAGTCTCCACGATGCTGGCACGAATCTCGAAGATAGGGCTGATGATGAGCGCCACGGCGATGGTTTCGCCGAGAGCCCGACCTAAGCCCAGCATCGAACCGCCGATGATGCCGCCACGGCCAAAAGGCAACACGACAGCTCGAATCATCTCCCAGCGAGTTGCACCCATGGCTAGGGCGGCTTCTTTTTCGCCCTGGGGCGTTTGGGTGAACACCTCTCGGATGACCGATGTGCAGATTGGGATCACCATGAGGGCTACGACAACGCTGGCAATGAGCACGCTCGAGGTGTACGTCGGCCTACTCACAGCGAAAATGGGGATGAAGCTGAGCTTCTCCGACAGCCACATCGCGAATGGAACCATGTGCGGTTGCAGGAACAGCAAACCCCACATGCCGTAGATGAGGCTTGGGATTGCGGCAAGTAAGTCAACCAATGCTCGCAGCGGCTTCTGCACATTGCGCGGAGCAATTTCAGTGAGGTAGAGCGCGCAGGCGATGCTTACTGGCACTGCGAGAGCCAGTGCGATGGCGGCAATCACAACCGTCCAGAACAAAATTGCCGCAATGCCGAAGACAGGTGGTGTTTGCTGCGGATTCCACAATTTCTGTGTGAGGAACCCCCAGCCTTGGCTACTCAGCGCGGGACGAGCTTGGCTGAGCAGGTTGACACCGATGAGGGCGAGAATGACCAGCGTGAGCAGGCCCGCACCGACGGCACTGCGCCGATAGATGCGGTCGCTACGTGTGTAATTGCTCGAAATCTTGCGCGGAGTTTCCTCAGATGAGTGACCCATCTCCTCGCTCTTTCCTTGCGTTGGGATGGCCACGGGGAAGTTGTATTCGCCGTGAAGTAACGCGCGAGTGGCGCTGAGTGAACGGCGGGTGAACGAGATATGAACCTTCATTCCGCAAGGCGACTTTGGTTTGACTGGTGCTGCCCGCGCCGTGAAAATTCCCTTGCCGAATCGCGCGCACGTCTTGTCATCGCGACAGGTCATGACGCTGGATCGGTCAGGTGAACACGCTCGACCAAGGAGGCGCAGTGCGGACTGTCCGGCGGGCAGCAGGCACTTACGCGCTCTTCGCGACCGCGCTTCTCGGCACTGTGCTGAGTGTGGCCTTCCCGGCGTCTTCGGCGGCGACTGCTCGCAAGACTGTGTCGGTCTACCCCTCGCATGGCGTGGTGGATGGGCAACCGGTCATCGTGCGTTGGTCGGGCTTCGCAAAGGGCCAGCCTGTAGCACTGCGCCTATGTCAGGGCGGCGCGACGGACATCGCTGATTGCGCGAAGTACGCGGTCAGTGATGGCCGCTTGTCCGATGCTGTCAGTGGTTACGCGACGACAAACCCGTTCGGTCATGGATCTGAGAATCTCACCGTGGCAGTGACCGATGACAACCATGGCCTCGCCGGAGCCAGCCATGTGCGGTGCGATTCCGAACATCCTTGCGACATCGTGGTCACAGACTCATTCACGAGTTTGGCCGGGGGCGTGCGTGCCACTGTGACGTTCGCGCCTGTCGTGCAGTGCCCGGAACCAGGGGCGCTGGCGTTGCAAGTAGGCGGATCCGATGCCTCTGAGCTGGCGATGAACGCGTGGGGATCACGCGTATGTCAGTCCCCGACCTCGGTGTCACTTGGCTACGTCGCGAAGAACGACGTCTCCGGCCGACTTGACTACCAATGTCACAAGATTGATGCAGCGGTCCTTGAGTACCGACCGGACTACGACAATGACGCCTGCCCACCGAGTACTCCTGGCGGCAAGGACACTCAGCGACCTGCTGTTCAGCTCGCCCCCATCACGGTGTCGCCAGTTGTCATCGCCTTCAACATGCGCAACCAAAGCGCTACCGACAACAGCCACATCGACCAACTGGTACTCACTCCTGAACTGCTCGCGGAGATTTTCACCGGCAAGCTGTACACGGGGCAGGACAAGCGGATCAAGGCATTGAACCCACAGGTGACGTTGCCGGTGAACATCAAAGCAATTGCCCGAGCGGACCAGGCCGGCATCAACTACACCCTGACTAGGTTCCTCCACACTTACGCCCCGGCTGCTTACAAAGCCGGCGGCAAGTTGTTCGCATCCGGGCCAACGGACTTCTTGGCAAATGTGAACGGCCTGGATTTGCGCACTGGTGGAACCGCCGTGGCGAAGGCCGTCTTGTACCCAGAGAACGATCCGCGCACCACACCGTGGGGCTACCTCGGTGTGATGGATGCCAGCCAGGCTGCGCGGTACGGACTGACAACGGTCACCCTCAAAATGGGGTCGGGTTCAGCAGCAACCATGGTCAAGGCGACGGACGACGCCACTGCGCGCGCGGTTGCGCCCGTTGTCGCTGACCGGTACGGCTACTTCGACCTACCAGCGCGTCCGGCTGACGTGAAGGCATGGCCGATGGTTTCCATCGGCTACCTGCTGCCGCCGGCAGCCGATGCTGAACCATTGGCGCTTGCCTCCACTGTGGCTGCGATGAGGTACATCCTCGATCCCGCCAAGGGGCAGTCTCGCGAGGTTCTGCCCGCTGGCTACTTGCCGTTGCCCAAGAACTTGACCGAGCAATCCAAGAAGGCACTGACCTTCGCTGTGCCCGAAGCGCCACCAACACCTGCTGAAGCCACGGGAAATCCTGATGGCACCGACGGTGCAGTGGTTCCCGGTGGCGGGCAGCCTGAAAGTCCTGAGGGGCAACCGCGGGCAGGAGCCGATTCGGTTGCCCTGGCCTCGGTCTTCGACCGGACTCTTGGTGGCGACACCACCAGCGCCTGGCTCTGGGCGTTCCTTCTCATCGCCGCTGCAGCAGCCGTGGCGTACCTCGTCAAGACCACACAAGGAGCAACCCGATGACGACCCTGGCTCCCATCACATCGCTACGCCCGGCGGCAGCTTCGGTGGCGCCCGCGACAGCGGTCACGTACGAGTTCCACGTGGTCTCCTCCGAGCAGCAAGCCCCGCGCATCTCGCAGGTCTTCCTCGACACGTGGCGACACACCTTGGCGCTCGTGGTCATCGCGGTGGTCGCGGCGCAGTTTCTGGTCCTGCCGTTGATTCAGCAGCGTGCGCAAGTTGCTGCGGCTCGACAACTGCAGGCAAACTTCGCAGTCGCCGCTGGAGCCATTGGTCATTCTGACTTGTCAGCGCTGCCCAATGAGCCCCTCGCCATCGGCTCTGCCGTTGCGTCGTTGGAAATCCCAAAGCTCGGGGTGCAGCAGGTGGTCGTCGAAGGCGCCTCTGGCACGCAGACGCTCACTGGCCCAGGTCACCTCGCGGGCACCGCCGGAGTGGGGGAGCGAGGCACGTCCTTGGTGCTGGGGCACCGCAGCAGTGCGGGTGCGCCGTTCGCGAAGCTGGATGCACTTGTCGTCGGGGACGTCATCAAGACGGTCACGATCGCTGGGCCGATGGAGTACCGGGTGACGTCGGTCGGCACTGCATTGCCAGAGCTTCGCGCTGTCACCGGTGATCGCGCACGCCTTGTGTTGGTGACTGGATCCCCCGCAGGGCTCGCCGTCAGCGACCTGGTCGTGACCGCTGAGTCGACGAAGCCTGCGTATGCGAGCACGCCACAGAACCGCCTCGACGATGCTGGTATTCGATCCATCAACGCCAGTTCGGTGGTGCCAACCTTGGCATGGCTACTGCTGTTGGTTGGGTTTGTCACGTGCGCCCGCTTCTGGATGCGCGCAGGGGTCATGGATCGCCTCCTGGTGTGGACGGTCTCGGCTCCGGTGGTTGCGTTGCTTGGTTTCCTACTGGCACGGTCAACTGCCGGGCTCCTGCCGCCGACTCTGTGACCCAATCGCGCCCGCACCGCCGTCACCGATTGTTCACCGACCCGTCTCATGACGTCCGCTTACGTAGGGGTCATTGATTACTTCGGTTGTTGATGCTTTGCCCGTAGCGCATCCCCGCGCCTGAACATGAAAGGGACACCCGTGAACCTGAAGTCCAAGCGGGCCAAACTGGTCACCGCCATCGTGGCAGTCTCCGCACTCGCGGCCTCGCCTGCCATCGCCGAACTCATCGGCGCTGGCGAGATCGACGGCACTCCTCGTGTGATGCTTTCGGGTGGCTCGGACACCACGTACGCCATGCAGGTGCGCCTGAACACCATCTACAACGAGGCACCGGGCTGCTACCAAACCATTCTTTCCGGAGCTGCCACGTCAAACTTTGGTAAGTGCCTCGCCGCCGACGGCAAGACGCCGGTCGCGGCTCCGTCGCTGTCGGACTCCATCGTGAACACCCAGCATGATGTCGTGACAGAGTTGTACCCGATCGGCTCGGGCAACGGCATCAAGCAACTGCTCGATGGCGGTGTGACCCCCGGGGTTCCAACTTTGTCCTTTGCCCGCTCATCGCGCGCCCTCGCGGCAGGCAACGAAACCAAGTATCTGAACTCCACGGCCTACGCGGCCGATGGCATCT
>CAYFKX010000041.1:0-8065 GCA_964343545.1 uncultured Bifidobacteriaceae bacterium
GTGCGCAGCAACTGTGCGGCTCGGCACACTGCGGGGTCGTTGGTGTCGGGGCACACCTTGAGCACACGGCCGCCGTTGTCGGCCGACACCACGACCTCAGGTGCGTACAACGCCACCTTCTCTTTGCAGTTCGGGAATCGCTGGACCCGCTGTGGCTTCTTCGGGTCGAGCACTTTGAAGCAGGTGGTGTCGGGGTTGCTGTTGAACAGGTACTTCACGTCCAGCGACGCGCGGATGAGCGAGTCCTGGAAGTCCGGGCCGCCGGCTGTCTCCCCGTTGGTGTCCACGGCAAGCGGCGGGTTCTTGCGAAGGGCAACTTCGGGGATGCTGGCGTCGTAGACGTCATCACTTGTGACCGCGCCTAGCTCATCGCGCGGGGTAATCCGCGGCCCACGCTTCATCACATGGAACTCGATGTAGTTGTCAGGCATCTCCATGGTGTTCACGAATTGTGGCCAGAAGAGATCTCGCGACTCGGGTTGCATGCCAGTCGTAGCTTCCATGCCGACCCCGAGCGCACAGGTGTGGGTTTCCTTGGTGTCCTGGTTGTACCCAACGTTCTTGCACGCCTCAGCGGCCGTGTTGCGGTTCAACGCAGTAAAGACCACGTAGCCCTGAGAATCGGTGTATTTGTGCGACTCTTCCTCAGCCCACTTGCAAGCCACGGTGCCGCAGTTGGGCGGAGTGCCGGGGTGCTTGAAATCCACGGGGTAGTTGACCATTGGCGTGCCCCAGATATCGAGCACACGATACGGAACTCGGGCAGTCTGACCGACCTCGTAGGACTTCACATAGACGCAGGCGTACTCGCCAAACCACGACCGCTTGAACACGCTCCAATCCCACGTTTCATCGCGCGCCCAACGCACACCGCCACAGTTCGGCAAAGCCGGCGAGAGGTCTTGATTCACAATCTTTACTTGCGGGTAGTAGCCCGCGTCCTCCCACAGCAGGTTCATCGGCCCGATGGTGTCGGTTGCACCAGTGCCGGATGCGGCATCTGCCTCACAACTGTTGCCACTAACCGTTCGGTCGCAGTTGCTTAGCGACACCGCGAGGAAGTCATCGGGCAGCAAAGCCAATCCGTCATCACGCTTGCCCTTGTCAGTCACCCCGATGACCAGAGTGGCAACACCAGAGTCGTCCACTGTCACCGTCGTGTACTGCGACGAGCGTGAGGTTTGAGTCACGCCGTTGAGGGTCAGCGTTACCCGCGACAAGTCGAAGCCGCTGCGATCGACCGTGAATTGCATCTGCTGACCAGCGCAGCTGCTCGCCGGGAATTGACCGCTGCCCTGCTTGCGCTTGCAGTCATATTCAAGGGTCACCGAGCGCACATCGGTTCGGATGTAGACCGTCCCGTGCTGTGCCGCGTCATCGGTCTCTTTGCCGTTGTCGCCGAACATCCGCAAGTCCTGCTGAAAGATGCCCTCCCCTGGCCGGGAGTTGAACTGGCTCCAGGTCGGCTTGGGTCCCCACACCGCTGCGTACGAGGCCGGCGCCGTCACCACGAGCAGCCCGCTCACGAGCGCCGCTGAACCGACAGCCGCAACCCACCGCTGTCTGAACTCCACGATTCCTGCCTCCCATGAGCGCTCGCTGCGCCCAACATTGTCGCGACATCCCCAGGGTTGGGGCTGCTTCGTGCTGTTAGTGCTTGATGACCGTGCCGACGCCGTTCACTGACGAAAAGCGAATCCAATCCACGGTCATCGAGGCCTTGGACGTTGCCGGATCCACTCTGCGTTGCGAATCTCCTCCCAGAACTCCGCCCATGGCGAGGTTGAGGATCATGAACATCTCTTGGTCGAAGGGCCAACTGCGGCGAACTCCGTTCACGGCCCACTTGCTGCCTGTCACTTCCGCCTTGGTCACTTTGAAGAACGGCTTGCCGTCGAACTGCCACTCCATGCGGGTCTTGTCCCAGTAGAAGCCGTACGTGTGGAAGCCACCGTAAAGCGATGTCGGGTAAAAGGAGCCGCTGGTGACCCCGAACCCGTTGTCAGGGAAGCTGTGCAGGGAGCCGAACACCGCATACGCGCGCTGTGTCGCCGACGCTTCCATGATGTCGATTTCACCGCACTTTGGCCAGCCCACCGTGGGTTGGTTCGCGCCCATCATCCAAAAAGCCGGCCAAGTCCCAGCTTCTTTGGGAATCATGATGCGGGCCTCAATCAGGCCGTACTTGAAGCCGAGCCGACCAAGGGTGTTGATCCGCCCGCTTAGGAACTCACACGGACCGTAGCCGCACTGGGTGTCGGGAATGGTGGATGGTTTGTTGCCAGATGCTGCCGCTGTCCGACGGGCGTTGATGACCAGCTTGCTCGCACCGTTGAGTTCCAGGGCGCGATGGGCGACGTCTCCGCTGTCGGTGTACTCCACGGGGCCGTCGGTGTAGTACTGGCGCTCGTAATTGCCACCCCCATAGGCGTTGACCTCAGCCTGACCCCAGCGCGTCGGCCCATCGGCACTCGCCGTGGTTTTGATTTGAGTGACAGGACCCGCCGGGCCGTTGAACTGCTCGCGCCACAAGACCTTGAGCACCGGCTTTGCCGCCGTGGCCACCGCGTTGGTCGGTGTGTGAGTTTGGGCAAGGCCCGGCGCACTTGGGGCATTGAGAACTGCGCCCACGACCGCCGCTGCCCCCAGCAGCACCTTTGCCCGAGCCCTCAAACCGACCTTCGAGGCGGTCATGTGCCCACGCTCGTGCCCGCCTCAGGCGAGCAGTGGCCACCGTGAGCGGTCAGGCTGTGTGGCACACTTGCGCAATCGCCTGAAAGCGTTTTCACTACGTCTAGTGAGAGCGTTTTCACGAGCACAAGTAAAGCACAGGGAACGCGTACCCGCCTAGGCGCTGGAATGCCCTCAAGGGCAGCCAATGCGGGTGAAATCGAGAGGGAGTCACGATGGCCGTGCGCCGTGTAGTCACAGTCCTAGTTGGGGCGTTTGCCGTGGCATGGGCGGGGGTCAGCGTTCCAGTTCAGGCTGCTGCGACAACCGAATTGACGCTGTGGTCTTACGGAAACGTTTTTGAGCCAGCCATCATGGACAAGTATCGGAAATTGCATCCAAACATCAAACTCAAGATCGTCAAGATGGATCTGGACGGCGAGCACCAGAAACTTCGGACAGCGCTGGCGACCCGAGCGGTCCCCGATGTTGCAGCAGTCGAGATGGCCTACATGGGCGAATTTCGCCAGCCAATGATTGCCAACCAGTTCACCAACTTGAACACTCTTGGCGCGACCAAAATCGCGTCTCAGTACCTGCCCTTCCGCTGGGCGCAAGGAAAGGCCCGCAACAACATTCAAATCGGCATCCCGACCGATGTCGGCGGCCTGGCGGTGGCCTACCGCATTGACTTGTTCAAGAAGGCCGGTCTGCCGACAGACCGGGCCAAGGTGGCGAAACTGTGGCCGACGTGGGAGAAGTTCATCAGTACCGGCAAGACTTTCCAGAACAAAGCACCAGGCGTGGCATTCATGGACTCCACGGGCACGATGTACAGCGCCATCCTCAACCAGGGTAACGCGAAGTACTACAACGAAAAGACCATGGACTTCTTCCCGACAGTGCAACCGTTGGTTAAGCGCGCCTTCAATCTCGCGGCCGCCGCCGGCTGCACGTTCAAGACCAACGGCAAGTGCGCGGGCAGCATCGGCACTCGAATCAACCAGTTCTCGCCTGAATGGGGTGCCGCGATGAACAAGGGCAAGTTCGCGACAGTGCTCGCGCCAGCGTGGATGCTCGACTACATCAAGCAGCAGGCGCCGAAGACCAAGGGCAAGTGGGACGTCGCTGGGGTTCCGGGGGCGGGCGGCAATCTCGGCGGCAGCATGCTCACGATTCCCAAGCGAGCGGCGCATGTGAAGGAGGCGTGGGACTTCATCAGCTGGTACCTCGCGCCCGCCCAACAACTTGAGACGTTCAAGAAGTACGGGCTCTTCCCCACCACGTACAAGGTGTACTCCCAGCCCGCAATCCAGAACTACAAAGACCCGTTCTTCAACAACGCCCCGCTCGGCGCGATTTACTCCAAGAGCGCGCTGAAGCTCAAGCCAATCTACGCAGGGAACAACGACCGGGCCATCGACTCCATGTTCGGGCAGGCGCTGTCACGGGTCACTCAGGGCATTCAGACGAAGTCCTGTGGCGGCAAACCGCCGCAGACTGTCGAAGCCGCGTGGTGCCAGGCGCTTGAGGACATCCGTCGCGCGGTTGGGCGGCGAACTCTGTGGCAGTAGTCGAGGCATCAGCATCGGCGGAGCGGGCGATTCGCACGCGCCGCCCGCGCAAGCCTGCCTCCGCAATCACCCGCCAAGACCGAGTGGGACTTTTCTACGTCGCACCGTTCTTCGTGCATTTCGTGACTTTCGGAGCAATCCCGATTGTCTTCACCACAGCGCTGGCGTTCTTCAATTTCGACTGGTCCACCTACTACGACTTCCTGGACACACGCAAGCTCAGTGTGCTCACGAACGCGTTCGCAGGGCTTGAGAACTTCCGCGAACTGGTCGCTGACCCCTATTTCTGGCTGGCGATGCGCAACACCTTTTCCATCTGGCTCATTTCGACAGTACCCCAGCTCATCGTCGCCTTCGGTTTGGCGAGTTTGCTTGCCAACTTCAGGCTCAAAGGCAGCACTTTCTGGCGCACGATGCTGATGGTTCCGAACATCACCTCGGTGCTCGCCGTGGCGATTGTGTTCCAGCAGTTGTTCGGCCGTGACTTCGGAATGGTCAATGTGTTGCTGCACTACCTGCACATCAACCCCATCGAATGGGTGGCCGGCGTCATTCCCAGCCACTTCGCTATTGCGACCATGATTAACTGGCGGTGGTTGGGTTACAACTCGCTCATCTTCCTGGCCGCCATCCTCGCGATTCCGAGGGAGCTCTACGAATCGGCCGCACTAGACGGCGCGAACCGCTGGCAAGTGGTTCGGTATGTGACGGTGCCGCAGTTGAAGAACACCATCACGTTCATGCTCATCATGGGCACCATCGGTGGGCTCGGCCTTTTCGTCGAGCCCTTGACCTATGGCGGGCTTGATGGTGGTGCAAACAGCCAGTTCCTGACCTTGACCTTGTATCTGTTCAAGCAGATGCAGGTGAACCAGCGGCTGGGTTACGCGGCGGCAGTTGGCGTTGGTATCACGATTGTGGTCATCGTCATCTCGGTCATCAACTTCCTCATAACCCGCAGGATTGCTGGGGAGGACTCGAAATGACAGTTCTCGCCGAGCGCACAGCGACTCCACCCGTGCAGCGAAGCAGCGCCGAACGCCGCGCTGCGAGTCGGCGTCGCCGAGTGTCGCCGTTCACCTACGTCACGTTGGTGCTGATGTGCTTCATCTCAATCTTTCCGTTCTACTGGATGTTCGTGGTGGCCTCCAACGGCTCGGAGGAAATCTCCAAGATTCCGCCGTCGCTGGTACCCGGAAGCAACTTCGACAACGTGGTCAAGCAAATCAACGACGCGGTGCCGTTCTGGCGAGCCATCGCAAACACGATGATCGTGTCTAGCGTGATTGCCCTTTCGAATGTGTTCTTCTCAGCCTTGGCGGGATTTGCACTGGCCAAGCTACGGGTCCCCGCCAAGCGTCAGATGCTGCTGTTCATCATCGGCACCATGATGTTGCCAGCACAGCTCGGCGTCATCTTCATGTATGTGGTCATGAGTTGGTTGAACTGGGTAAATGACTTCAAGGCGCTCGTGGTGCCGGCTTTAGTTGGCGCGTTCGGCGTCTTCTGGATGAGGCAAATCATCGACTCGCAACTGCCAAACGAGTTGCTAGAAGCCGCGCGTATCGATGGCGCGTCAATCTTTCGGATCTTCCGCAGCATCGTGGTTCCGGCGATTCGTCCTGCGGCGTTCGTGCTCGGACTGTTCTCGTTCCTGGGGACGTGGAACGACTTCCTGTGGCCGTCGCTGGTGCTGAACGATCCGGAGCGATTCACGGTTCAGGTTGCAATCACGCAATTGAACTCCAGCTACACCGTGGACTACGCAGCAAACATGGGCGCGGCACTGCTTGGCACCGCACCGCTGCTGGTCCTTTTCATCTTTGTTGGCCGCCGCTTGGTGGCCGGTGTCATGGACGGAGCAGTGAAGGGATGAGCATGAACTTCCCACAGGACTTCCGCTGGGGCGTTGCCACTGCGAGTTACCAGATCGAGGGCGCAGCGCAGGAGGATGGTCGCGGCGTAAGCATCTGGGACACCTTCTCAAAGACCCCTGGGAAAGTGGCCAACGGAGACAACGGCGACATCGCGTGCGACCACTACCACCGTTTCCCGGATGACATCGCGCTCATGCGCGAACTAGGCGTCGATTGCTACCGGTTCTCCATCGCGTGGCCGCGACTGTTCCCCAACGGTGATTCCGTGCGCAATGAGCCGGGCTTCGCTTTCTACAACAAACTCATCGATGCACTCTTGGAAGCCGGCATTGAGCCAGTGGTCACGCTCTACCACTGGGACCTTCCGCAATCGCTCGAAGATGCTGGTGGCTGGGCGAACCGAGGCACTGTCGACGCCTTCGAGACGTACGCACACGCGTGCGCGCAGGCATTCGGGGACCGAGTCACCCGCTGGATCACCTTGAACGAGCCGTGGTGTGTGACCTGGCTTGGCTACATGAACGGAGTCCACGCGCCTGGTCGCACTGAACTTTCAGCGACAGTGGCTGCTGCCCATCACACGGCGCTCGCACACGCGGTTGCCACCCGTGCCATCAAGTCTGTACGACCGAGCGCCGAAGTCGGCATCACGCTGAACATGACGAACTACATCGTCGCCGCGAACGCTGATGCCGAGGCCTTCGAGGCGAGTGACCTTCTCGATGCGCAGTTGAACCGCTGGTGGATCGAGGCATTCACCCGTGGGGAATACCCGACGGTGCTGAAGACAGCCTTCGGCGAGCACTTGACGCGAGTGTTCCTGCCAGGTGATGGTGACCTGCTGAAAGCCGACTCGGACTTCTTGGGTATCAACTACTACAGCGACAGTTTCGTCGCCACTGCTGGTCCGTCCGACGGAACCCTCGCAGACGGCGGGCTGTTCCCATATGACGTCCGAGCCGACTTGAGCATCCCGCAGGAGTACCGCGACAACCTCACCGACATGGAATGGCCGGTCACCCCCGAGGGTCTTGGAAACCTGCTCTCCCGCGTGCACCACGACTGGCCGCAGATTCCGTACCTCATGGTGACTGAGAACGGTGCGGCATACGACGATGAACCGGACGCGGCCGGTGTTGTGAACGACAAGCGTCGGGTCAGCTACCTGATGGATCACATTGAGTCCATGCGCCAGGCCGCAGCTACTGGAGTTCCGGTGAAGGCCTACTTCGCATGGTCGCTGCTGGACAACTTCGAATGGGCCTACGGTTATGCAAAGCGCTTTGGCCTGGTGCACGTTGATTTTCACAGCCAAAGGCGCACACTGAAAGCAAGCGCTTTCACGTACAAGGCAATCATTGAGGGCAGTCGCATCCGCGCATAGACTCCGCGACAGTCGAAGGGCTGTCCAATGAATCGCTCGAAAATCACACTGGCTGACATCGCCGAAATGGCGGGGGTCAGTCCGTCAACTGTGTCTCGGGTGCTCAACGGCGACCCTCGAGTGAACGCCGAGCGCATCGATCGGGTGAATAGTGCTATCAAGGAACTCGGCTACACCCCTAACCGCGCGGCGAGGACGCTAGTCACTGGCAAAACCGGGCTCGTGGCAGCGGTGATTGATAGCAATCTCAACGTGTTCTCCGACCCATTCTGGGGTCAGATCACGACCGGCATCAGCCAAGCGCTGCAGGAAGCGAACTTTCAGGCACTACTCATGGTGCGGCCATTGGATGCCAGCGACCCGTCCGTCGTCGCGTCCCTCGCGCCGGGGCAAATTGACGGTGCCATTTTCTTCCAGCTGCATGACGACGACACCGTGAACCTGCTGCAAGACATGGGCTTGCCACTGGTCGTCGTGGGTCGGCCCGACGAGTCTTCCAAGTTGACCTACGTGGACTCCGACAACCTCGGCGGTGCCTACGAAGCGACGCGTCACCTCGT